>JAPOKZ010000001.1:0-125279 GCA_029977385.1 Methanobacteriota archaeon | reverse complement strand
GTCTGATTCGTAATCAGAAGGCCGGGAGTTCGAATCTCCCCAGTGGCTCCATGTTGGGTTCCAAAAATGGGAGTCAGCCGAACTTCTGGAAAGATTCCTTCAGAGATGCGATGACTGGCATGGGTTCCCCCGAAAGGAAGCTCATGGTCGAACCACCTCCAGTGCTGTTGTGCGAGACCATAGAGGACACCCCTCTGCTATTGACCAGGGCGCTGGTATGCCCCCCTCCGATAATGGTCATTGCATCTGTCTCGGTGCACATATTGAGAATCTCTATGGTTCCGAATGCGAAATCGGGGAGCTCGAAGTAGGATGCTGGGCCGTTCCAGAGAATGCAGCCGGCGTTCTCGACTAGTGGCTTAAGAGACGCGAGTGTCTGAAGTCCGATGTCATAGATTGGATCCTCTGTTGGAAGCTCGGAGACGGACAGGGGCCTCCTACTTCCTTGCGATTCAACGGCGACGTCAATTGGAAGGAATATCTTCTCAGGGTTTTCTGAGTAAATCTTCACCCCCATTTCCCAAGCTGTTTCGAAGTCATGACCAAGGGTGTTTCTGATGAATTCCTTATTCCTATCGCCGATGTCGTTTCCAGCAACCCAGAGCATCAGATTCCCAGTAACTCCTACGAATGCGATCTTGTCCACCTGGCCCTTGGAAATCAGATTCATCGCTACCCTGACTGAGTCGTCGCATTTTGCTCCTCCAAGAATTGCAAGGTATGGGTCGGGAGGATCTCTCAGTGCCGTTCTGAGATTCCTAATCTCTTTCTCCATCAGAGTTCCAGCCACGCAAGGAATGGAGTTTGTGAATCCAGTAAGAGTTGGGGACCTGCGATGTGCCGCTGCAAACGCGTCCGTGACGAGTAGATCTGAAACCGAAGATAGGCGGGACACGAGTGAAGTGTCCTCAGTCTGTTCGTTTGAGTCGTACTTGGTCCCATATTCCTCCTCATTCATCCTAACGTTGTCGAGGAAAATCATCTCACCATCGCGGAGGGATTCGATGGCTTCAACAGCTACATCTTCACAGATATCCGGAACGAATCGGATTTGCTTTCCAAGGAGTTCAGAGAGCCTGTCACAATGCCTCTCCATACTGGTGAAGTCAGATTTGCCTGGTCTAGACTGATGACCCAGAATAACTACACGAGATGAAGAAAGAGCATCCAGAGTCGGCATTATTGCTTTCAATCGTCCGTCGTCTAGCAATCTCCCTGTCGAAGGCTCCAATGGAGAATTGACGTCGACCCTGTACAGGACTGTACGACCACTGAGGTCTACATCGTCGAGGGTGAGCACCCCTTCCACAGTATCTGGACCGAGGGTTCGGCTATGGCCGTTTTGGACGATAATTTGGTTGCGAATTACCCAAAACTGCTTTCCGTTGTGCCCACTCAAGTGATTTCGTGGAGTGGGACACATCGACATTAGTCGGCCCTGAGGGCGATGATTGGAGGGTTCCAGTATCAGAGCTTGAGAGCAGGCAGGCGAGATTGTCTCTAGCCTTGGCAGAAGAGGGCATCGAGTCCGCGTTTATCGAGGACCCAGTGGAGTTGTATTGGCTTACGGGGGGGAGGCAGAACTCGGCATTTCTGATAGGGTCCGAGGGTTCGGACATACAATCGAGACACTGGGTACGCAGATCTGTGAAAAGAGCCACCTTCGAGAGTGGCGGAGATGACTGCCCGCATGTAACTGAGAAGCATCCGCGGATGGGTGATTTGTCTCAGATGCTTGGCAAATCCGGTTGTACGATTGCTCCTGCAATGTCTGCTGGGAAGGTTCCGCAAAGCCGGTGGAGTTTCATCAGTGGGAAGATGAAGGACCTTTCAGAACATGAACATGACTGCACAGAAATCCTGTATGGATTGAGGGAAGTAAAGTCAGATTGGGAATTATCGATGATCAGGGAGAGCGGCGAGGTAAACCGTTCAATGTTCGAGGCAATTCGAGACTCCGGAGGTCTTGGAAAAACTGAGTTGCAGATGGCTGGTGTTGCTGAAGAAATCAGTAGATCTTCTGGTTTTGGCGGAAGAATTAGGATGAGGAAGTGGCCAATGGATTGCGATAGAGTCGTAATCGCTGCTGGAAGGTCGGGTGGAGTCCCATCATATTTCGACTCGGCAGTAGGGGGCCTAGGGGCCAGCCCAATTTCCTCACTTGGTGCTGGATTCGCCAAGGTAAGAGAAAATGAGCCAGTCCTAGTCGATATCGTTCACTTGCACAGAGGATACGTTTCCGACTGCACTAGGATGTTCTGTTCTGGGGCGCTAGACGAAGAATGGATGATTAGATTAGATGACATGATCGAGATTAGCGAGTTGGTGAAAGATAGACTGGGCAAGGGAAGCAATTGTTCTGAAGCTTGGGAGGTTGGTTTGGAGGCCGCGACGGAAATGGGCCGGGAAGAGAATCTGATGGGGATGGAACCAGAGCAGGCAAGATTCCTCGGACACTCAATCGGATTGGAGCTCGACGAGACTCCGGTAATAGCAAACGGATTCGATAGGCCACTTGAAATCGGGGGAACAATGGCAATAGAGCCCAAGGTCATCTACAGAGATGGGGCGATAGGGATTGAAGATAGTTGGACAAGGTGTTCGGATGGGATGGAATGTCTAACTCCCGGTGATGATCTGCCACCATTGATTCATTGGTAGTACAAGATACCACAGTTAGCCCTATTTCCGGATTCCCCCGGGGCATAACATGAGCGAGAGCACCAGTCCCACCCATCGAGCCGTGGCCAGAGCGCTCAGGAAAAGAATTGATCCCCACGGAAAACCAATTGTGGATCCCACCATCCTGAAGGGGGTCGAGATTGATGACTCTGGAATAGTGGAGCTCTGGATCAGGCCCAACCATCCGCATTGCCCCTGCTGCCTGGATGATCTAATTGAATTGCGAAATTCCTTGAAAGGGGAAAGAGGGGTCCTGGCATGCCATATTGAAATCGTCGGGATCCCCCATTCGGAGAGATGGACTGCGGCCATTAACGAGTGAGAATGACGTTCTATTCCCCTTTCCCTCTGCCCCAGTTGTTTCGCTCCTCAACCTCAGTGAGCTTCTGGGACACCCTGGTGTACAGCCACCAAGACATCACGGATATTCCGATAATTGAAATCGTTAGGGAGAGAGCGAAGTCGGATGCCTCTGCCATCCAGGATTCACCGGTCCTCCCATCTGGTCCACCTTCCGGTCTGCTTGTTGAATCGCAATCCGGCCTTCTTCATCCACTTGTTGAACTTCGTAGCCCCTGCACCGGTTGCGATGATGAACTCCTCCCTGTCCTCTTGGGCCTGGATGTATCCCTTTGCGGCAATGGTCTGATCGATCCACTCATCTATGCTCATCAGAACCCCGGAGAGGGTGCTAGATTCCAACGCAGCCTCCAATTCGTCAGCAGAGGCGCCTGCGGACTCCAAGTCCCTCATCATCAGGTCGGTGATGGAACTTGACTGATCCTTTAGCGGGGCCCTGACCACTGGAAGGCGCGGCTTGACTTTCGGGTCGATCGATATCCTTGATCCATTGTTCAGCCTGGATTCCACGGAATGAGCCATGGGGGCGTGGAATTCCTCCTCGCAATCCCAGCAGATGAATGAGAAATCTGAGGGGCTCTCCATGATATTACTGCCCCTGGGGTCCATCTCCTCGCCACAATGTGGGCATGCATGCAGGCACAGGACTGGGGCGATCTTCCTGCGGAAGTCCACGATATCCTGGGGAGTCCCGGCTAGTTCCAGCATCTCGTGGTCCCTGGCCGCCTCAAGGCCACGGGTCTCAAGTTGGTCCCTGAGCTTCGATCTCTGCTCGTCCTTGGACTCATCGTCCAGATTGTTCTCTAGCTTCACTATCAGCTCGATGGTCTTCCCGAGCCGATTCATGACTAGCTTCTTGTTTCTGAAATCCTCTACCCTAGCTAGACGAAGTTGCTCCTTCTTCTCCTGCAGTTCGGCATAGATGTCCTTCTGCTCTCTCTTGAAACGGGTCTCTTCTATCTTGTCGACCTTCTTCTTGTCGTCTGAAAGAACGTCCGCCAGGAAACGCTGCCTGCTCGATGATCTCGGACCTGACTTTACGGCGTCTAAGACCGATTTTGCCACTTCCTTCTTTATGCCATAGTTATTGATCAGGGTCTCGGAATCTAGCTTCTTCAGATCACCGATCTTGATGCCACCATCTGCCAGAATCTGAGCGGTCGTCTCATCTATACCCCTCCTCAATAGAGCGAGATAGGTGTCCTTCTTTGCCACTAAATCCCTCCCTAAGTCCCAGACTGCATACGTCCGGGGCAGTGCCTCGGAAGGGGGGGGCCTCTATCAAGTCGATGTAAAAAATACGGTTTGGGCCTATTTTGAGGAAAGTTCGCCAACTATCGTTACCCAATCCACCGGGTCTAGATTCTCAGGCCTCATATCTGCCCAGTTGCTCACCAACTTGCTGGAACCAGATGAGATGATTTCCGAGGAAGCTTTCTCCCACCTATCCTTGTGCCAACCATTTATTCTCGAAATCCGTGGAGGTGGCTTGGATAGAAGGGTTCTCAGCTTCCTTCTCCTGTTGGAGAAGCAGTGCTTCGTGACCATCCGAAAAAGGCGCTTGTCGACTCCCTTGGCTTCTTCCCGATTTACGGGCTTCATGACGACCAGTCTGGAATTTACCCTCGGTGATGGGCTGAAGGAGCTTGAGGGGACTTTTCTGTCTAGGAAAACATCGAAGTCGAGCCAAAGGCTGAGTCCCAGCGGCCCGATATCATGAGGTGGTGATGACATTGCCATCCTGTGTGCGAACTCCTCCTGGACTAGGATTATTGCAAGTCTTATCTCTTCCGAGGCGTTGTACCTGGTTATTCTCTCAATTATCGGACTGGATATCTGATATGGAAGATTGGAAATCACGTGGGTGATTCCCTTTGGCCAATTCTCCGTGACTGCATCTGCCTCCTTGATCAGCAAGGTTGTTTTCCTGTTTCCAAATATTCTTTCCAAGTGTGCTACGGATTCGGTGTCAATCTCGATTGCGGTAACCTTGGCGTGTGTTCTGAGAAGTGCAAGGGTTAGCGAGCCAGGGCCCGGACCTACCTCCAGGATATGGGAATCTCTGGATAGTTGTTCGGTGAACTCTCCCGGGAGGAGCATGGTCCTGTCTATCACTTGGTCATCTACAAGATAGTGCTGACCTAGAGATTTTCTTGGATCGCTGTGGTCTCTAAGCAGATCGACCAATAGGCGAGTATCGAGGTCACCCAGGTCATCCATGTTACTTCTCTATGCGGACTAGCAAATCAAGTAAGCGGGGAGTCTGGGCAGTATCCTCCATCTCCTTCACGTAGCGTTCAGCCAGTAGCCTCACCGACTCTATGCCACAGTCATCATCTACGTCCTCGAAGGAAGTCCATCCGGAGCCTCCTCTCTTCTGGACCATCTGAATGGCCTTCGCGTTCCCTATTCCGGGCAGTAGTTGGAATGCGTGAAACTTGAGGGACATCGGACCTGCGCTATTGTAGAATGAGAGGTGTCTTTCGGGCTCAGAAGATATCGAAGCGGACAGAGAAGAGACTAGCTCCTGTTGTGAGGAGCCGCTGAGGTCCTTGAGGCGTACCTCGGAAAGGGCTCCGATGTTCTCAGAAGGGATGTCTACAGTTTCTCCGACAGAGAAACCAGACGCGTCGGATACCCTAGCCCTGAGAATGAACAAAGAGGGTTCGCTGATACACTGAACCTCGTGGCCGACTGGTCGCCTCTCCTGTATGTTCAGAATCCTGATCCTAACTTCATCCTGGAAGGGGTCTCTGGCCTCATCACCGGCCTCATTGGAATCCTTAGGCTGCATATCTCCATCTCCCCGAGAGCGGTTCTCCCTCATGAATGAGTTGTTTGTATCGGCCTGTAGCCTAAACCACGTGTTGACGAATCACTGTGATGACTTCCTCGATTTCCGAGGTATCCATTGCGATTCTCTTGCTGGCGATAATTACCCTCAGATCTGCTACAGTCAGTGGGGATAGCTCGGCAATCTTAGATGAGACCTCTGGATATTGCTTTAGCTTCTCGTTCTCCATCAGCTCGACGAACAGGCCGGAGTATACTGCTGGATCAGTCTTGATTTCGTTGGACGGGTGGCCACTAGCGCTAGCCTTCCACTCTGCATGCTGTAGAGCCATAGTCTGCTCGTAGGAAATCTCCCCCCTCCTCTCTATGGCCTCCAGAAGCTTGTCTCTTACAGTCGCGAAGTCTACGAATTCTCTCTCGGTCACTTTTCCACCTACTCTATCGGTCTAAGATGCTCTGGCCTTGCGACGACCGTCTTCATCATGTTTCCATCCGCGACCCTGACCACATACGCCCTTCCTTGGATGCCGGTGATTTCTCCGGTCCTTCCCTGGAAGCGCCTGTGGGGCATCCCCTTCTGCTGGGCGCCATCGAGTACAATCGCCACCTTATCGCCCTCTTCGTAGGTGTGCATTGTCCTAGCAATGAACAGTCGCCTCCGCTCCCTCTTGCTCTTCCTGAGGATGCTGCGAGTTCCCTGTCTAGACCCCTTTGTCCTGGTAACCATGTTCTCACTGACCCATTATCGCGAATCCGGGCGACCTGTGGGGCGTTCTTAAGGACTCGGATGACGATATTCTTCTCAGTCATCGTGAATCTCGAGTACGTCGAGCCAAATCACTTCACAATCTGCATCGACGACGCTCTGAACCGAGGGCGTGGTTCTTCCCTCGTCCGAGTGTACCAGTTCCTTGACATACGTTCCCGCCTCACACCTCAGTGTTAGCTCGATCTCGTTCCCATCGAAACTGACATTGTCGATTGAGGTGACTTTCCGTCTCCTTGTCTTTGCTGCCCTCCTGTGGGAGACCCTCCTGGGGGTCTCTTGGTCGATTATTCGTCCGGAAAGGGATAGGATAGCCTCCTCTGCCTTTTCCACATCATCGATTCCATCTGCCCTGAATCGAATCATGTATGTCTTCTCGGACCTGGACTGCTTAACTTCGTTGACCTTTTTTCTAGTGCACCAGCTCAACTCGTCTACCTCGACCTTGCCGGAGGCGTGAGTTTTGACCATCTCCACAAGATCTCTTACTGGGAGGTTTCTCTTCAGGGGGCGTTTTATCTCCAAAACGAATGGTCTGCCCGAACCTAGGCATCGGACATCGATGTCTTCCCTGCCCATCCCATGGAACGAGGTGTCCTCAGCCCCCAGAGCTTCCCTGATTGGTTCTCCGATTAGATCCTGAACCGAGTCAACATATTGCAGCCCTGTTCCCTCGCAAGATTCGCAACCACCCTTTCTCCCTCTGCAGGCCCTGCATGGCCAACGGGTCTGGGGTATTCCACGTGAGACTTTCCTGTACCTTCCATGTAGGAAGATGGGCCTGACATCAACATCTACTCTCAGGGTAAGACCATCGACCAGAACCATGACATCCGGCTTCTCCTTCACGAACTCGATTTTTTTGTCCAACTCCCCAATCCTGGCATGAATAGCCTCGACGATCGCACCTTTGAGATGGTAAGAGCCTTGGGCGCCGTACTTGCTCCTGATTCTGTCCTCCTCCTGGACAAGATCCTTGGGGAGGTGGATCCCGAACTGCATGGTTTGGAATTCGGTCTCGGATAGTTCCTCCAGAACTCTGTCTACGATGTTCTCGATGTCATCGAACAGGTTCTCACAAAGAGGGCAGAAGTCCTGGGCTATCTTGGATTCCAGTTCATTGTCTCTGGAGTACGCCTCATCCCTAATTGAGGAGCCGGTCTCGGAAGCATCCCCCCTGATCAGACTCCCGGATACCCTTGCCAGGCAATGGTCGCAAACACCAATCTTGATCACATGGGCTATTCCCAATGGCGCGGGGCATGGTGGAGAATCCCAGTTCACAGTGCTTCCTTCAAAGTCGAAATCATCACCATCGAACCAGATTTCTTCTGATTCTTCCTCATTCTGCGTTTCCTCGTTCTCGGACTCTGATGAGGCGTAGCCGGCTGAAGCATAGAGCTGCCACTCGTCCTCTTCATCCAGCTTTGTTCCGGAATCCTCCGGTTCTCCATCTTTCATGTTAATCCCACCGAAGAGGCCGGGAAGACCGGGCACCTCGATGTGGCTGGGTGAGGAAGCGAGGATTTGAGTCTTCGTATGGCCTAATCAGATTTTGTTCCATGCTCCTCACAGACCTCTCTGAGGTGTGAGAACGAGTGAATTCCGCTAGAACACCCGGTTGGCCACTCTAGTTGGATACCGTAATGCCCTACGGGACTCGCCTTCGGCTTTTCCAATCTTAGCCTCATTATCTCCTGCTCGAACTCGATTCTTCGCTGCTCATTTTCCTGTCTAGGCTTGCATTTAGCACATTGGCAATTTGAGCGAATTTTCAGATATCCTAGTCGGAAAGAAGCACCATCGGCGAACCTCATGATACAGTATTCGTCTTTCCTATCCAGTTCTACTAGCAATTCTCGAGACATTGCATCGCCTGCCGATTTAGTTGGCGAGGCGGGAGCATAAGATATGATGCATTTGCCTCATCATAAAGAAAATCTACCTCATCCTAGTGGATTGTCTGATGAGGTCCATAGGCGAGGTCGTTTCCTTCTCGGACTGGCCAGAATTCCAGCCGAACATGACTCCCAGAGAGATCTTCTCTGAGGGTAGCTTTGGGGGATTCTACTGGAGGCCGATTTATTCCACTGTGGCCTCAATGGACCTGAAAAATGAGCACTTGGAATTCGGTGACTGGTGGGATGGGATAGACGATAGTCTGCTCACCAGTGAGGAATATGACAAGAACAGGAATCGATACAAGGTGAAGTGCGGGACTACTTTGGATATGTGGGAAGAAAAGGGATGGATTGTCGAGCAGGATCCCTATGGATGGGTGCAATGGTACTGCAGGTTCTACAAGGGTAGGAGATCAGAGGATGACTCGAGGCAGGTCAAGAGATGGAAAGCATTTGCAGGACCCAGGGGGAGGTTCAGGAACCATCTCATTAACAGGATAATAGCAAAGGGTGGAGAATATGACGACGAGAGGATTAGCCCAGTTGTGAGACAATCTCTACAGCACTGGGGATACAGGCTTACGAGAGAGGATTTCGAAGAAGCCGCGTTGAGCAAATGGAAATCAAGCCTAGGACAGTAGGGGGATCGATTTCAAACAACATATGAAATATGAATGATCGGGGGTTTTCTGAGTATGTACCAGTATAAGCACGAGACTGAGGTAGATGCCGACGCAGAGGCTACGTTCGCTTGGTTCGAACACGAGGGATCCTTCCGCAGGCTGATGCCTCCATGGGAGGTAGCTGAGGAAGTCAGAGCCGATGACTCATTGGAAGTCGGTTCCCAAAGAGTGTTCAGATTCCCTATGGGCCCAATCAAGATGACTTGGGTAGCAGAGCATACCGGATACAAGCCCCCTCATTTCTTCTCCGACACGATGGTCAAGGGCCCGTTCTGGTCTTGGAACCACGATCATCACCTCATAGAAGAGGGGGGTGTGACCAAGGTTGTAGACGAGGTCAGCTACCAAGTACCGTTCGGACCTTTGGGAAATCTGGCTGATAGGGTTCTGGGTGGGAGGCTGGTCAGAAGGCGCCTGTCTCAGATGTTCACAGCAAGAGAGCTTCGCCTCAAGAGGGACATGGCCCACCATTCCAAGTTCGGCGATCTTCCTCGAAGGAAGATTCTGGTAGCCGGTTCATCGGGGATGATAGGCACCCAATTGGTTGCCTTCCTAGACACAGGGGCGCATGAGGTTTGGAGACTAGTCAGAAGGAGCCCGAAGGATGGGAAGAAGGAGCTCTTCTGGGATCCCGACTCGGGAGAACTGGATGCAGGAATTCTCGAGGGCTTCGACTCCATCATCCACCTCGGTGGAGAGGGCATAGGGGACAAGAGATGGAGCAAGAAGAGGAAGAGCGCAATCAGGAGCTCCAGAGTGGATAGCACCACCCTGCTTTCGGAGGCAATAGCGAAGATGGAGAAGAAGCCAGAGGTGTTCATCGTAGCGAGTGCAATCGGCTGGTATGGGGACCGTGGCGATGAGGAGCTGACCGAGGAGAGCGAGATCGGCGAGGGTTTCCTCCCGGAGGTCTGCTCGGATTGGGAGGATGCTTCGGCAAACCTACCCGATGAAGTCAGGCATGTTTACCTCAGGTCGGGCATAGTCCTCTCAGGAACCGGTGGCGCTCTGGGCAAGATGCTGCTGCCATTCAAGATGGGGGCCGGGGGGCCAATGGGCAATGGAAAGCAGTGGATGTCATGGATATCCCTCGACGATGAGATATACGCCATCCATCATCTCCTGATGGAAACGGGTTCCAAGGGGGTCTACAACCTGACCGCACCAAATCCGGTCAGGCAGAAGGGCTTCGCCAAGACGCTGGGCAGAGTCCTGAGAAGACCTGCATTCGCCCCTCTACCAGGTTTCGTGATCAAGATCCTGTTCGGAGAGATGGGGGTGAAGCTGACATTAGAAAGTCAGAAAGTTCTCCCAAACAGGCTGTTGGAGGAGGGTTACGAGTTCCTTCATCCAGATTTGGAGCCAGCACTGCAGGATACTCTGGGCCTCTGGTGACTCAGAGGTTTGAGTATGATAATTAGTGATTCTGAGCAGCTCAAAGAATTGGTTTCACAAACCAAATTCGTGCATATCCTTGGGGCAGGCATGAACTCGGAAAAACCAGCAAACACGGCTGTTTCGGATCTTTCCGAGAGGGGTTGGAACCCGATTCCCATCCATCCCAGGGATGCGGGGGCCAGCATTGCTGGATATCCAATAAGATCGAGAATCGAAGACGGAGTTCTCCCAGAGGTTGTCGTTCTATTCCTGGCACCAGAAAGAGCGCGTGAGGCTGTCAAGAGGCTCCTAGTCACAAACTACGACTCGCCCGCACTGGTTTGGTTCCAGCACGGTTCTGAGGACACTATCGCTGAAGGCTGGCTTGATGATGCAGGGTGGAACTACGTCAAGGATGACTGCATTGTGAGATTCGTTCAAAGACACGATTTGAACAGAGAGTCAGTAGAGATTCCTTGGTTCAAGCAAGTTCAGAGTGACGACGGGTCAGGGTGCTCAGTATGGAGCGTGCATGAATTCAGAGAAGACTCCGGGAAGTCCCCAACTGAATTGGAGTGGATCGGGGATTTGCGGGATCTGGAGTTTTCCAAATCATCAATCCCCAACTACATCAGAAGTCTCAGGAATGACAAGGAGAGCCTGGAAGAGTGCGCTAGGAGACTGGCGAACTAATCTGGCTGGCTATTTCGAGGCCTCCTTGAACGCCTTCAGCGCCTCCACTGTCTCGAATTCTACGACGAAGGGCGATATCATGCCGCAGGTCTTGCACTGGTACTTCCGGCCTGTCTCGAAACCCAAGTACGGGTAGACATCCATGCTGAAGCAGCTACCGCAGGCCCTGTAGGTCATGATCGCACTAGGGAGCCAAGGATATTGAATACTTGTCAGGTGTGACTTGGCTGATTCTCGGATTAGATGGTCGTGCCCTATCCTCATGTGCTGGCGGGTTCCTCAGGGTAAGCGAGCCTGAGCGCTGCTGGTGCCAGTATCAGACTGGCGATCAGGGACAGGCCGATCATTACCGCGCAGAACAGCCCGAACGTGGAGAAGAATCCCATCTCTGACTGGTTGATTATCACGAACCCGGTTGTGTCGGAGACTGCCGACCCGAACAGGGCGATGCCGGAGGCCCCGCCGACCGCCTCGATCGACTTCATCGTCCCGACGCCCTTCTCCATCTCCTCCCGGAACCGCTCGATGACGTGGATCACGTAGTCTATTCCCACGCCAAGGGAGATCGCGGCAATTGAGACGGTGACCATGTTGAGCCCGTAGCCGGTCAGGCCCACGATGGCGTAAAGCCACACGATCATCAAGAAAATCGGTGCTGAGGTGATGGTGGCTAGGAGGAGTGGCCTCGTTCCCCAGGCCAACGAGCATCCTACTGCGATGAACCCGAACACGGCAGCGTAGTTCGGCCCTGCGAGTACGTAGGTGATTGACGCCATCAAAACTGAATTTATCACGATTTTCGATGCGGTCGGCACCTTGTTCTGGGAGAGCTCGTCCAGTCTCTCGGAGAGCGGGGACTCCTCGCGGAAGCCCCACCAGAGGGCCATTATGCAGAAGACCAGCCCCAGCAGCAGGGTGTCCTGCAGGTCGTCCTGCATCGAGTCAGCAGCGACGAAGCGGATTACCGGCTCCCCAGTCGGGATGGCCCAGGTCACCGGATTCTCTGCGTCGAGGAATGCCGCCTCCAGGTCGCCCCTGACGCGATTGGGGGTCGTGGAGAGGTTCTGTAGGGGGGAAAGGTCTTCCTCCAGCTGCTCAAGTGCGGGCTCCACCAGGGAGAACTGCTCGGGGCTTGAGATTCCGTACCTCATTGCCGTCCGAGGGTATCTTGGTGCTTCTCCCGATTCCGTGAGCCATGGTTTGTCGAAATCCAGGTCCCCCTCCACCTGCAGGAACTCCCCCACTATGCTGGGCGATAGGGAGGGGTAACCTCCGCTGGCCGGAACCCCCCTAGTCAGCATGAACCCGAATAGGAATGAGAGACACCTACTGTCCTCGACAATAGGGACGTAGATGAAGTCCATGTCCCTGTTGGGGATGTTAACTGTCTCACATCCGATTCCTCCGTCTGCGGATCCGAAGTCCCAACCCGCCTCCTCGAACTGGGTCTGATTCCATGCCATCGCAGCCCTTGTGTACCAGAGCAGGAGGTCTACCCCGAGAAGCTCAACGTCTCCGTTCGGCATCCTGGAAATCTGGTCGGGATCCCCCGGTCCATGGGAGTTCATGTTCCTCCGGACATCCTCTATCGCCTGGATCACCATTGGGTTGGTGATGTTCCCCTCTACCAGCACGTAGGCAGGCTCGCCCTCATCGCTGAAGCGGTCGTTGATCATACCGACCCCCACCGCTAGGTCGGAGTCAGCCTCCACGAAGTCCTCCACTTGGAAGTCCCCCTCAAGAGAGAGCATGATGGGGGCAGCCAGAGCAGTGAGTATCAGAGAGGCAAGGAGGACCACAGGAGCGAATCTAGCCGATTGGGAGGCTAGAGATGATAGCCAGGAGCTCGGTATCATGTGAACCACATCGAGTGGCTCTTCGTCCAGCCTCCCCTTTGACTCCAGCCAGTTATCGATGTCGAGCCTTGTGAGGGGTACCCAGAGCCCCGTCAGGAAGAAGGCGCAGAACACCCCGATCCCCGCCTCTATACCGAACGACCTTAGCGCGGCTATGCTTGAGGTCATGTTGGCCATGAACGCCACGATCGTGGTGACCGAAGTGAGCATTATTGCCAGTCCGACCTTGCTGATCGCCTTGTGAACCGCCTGTTCCGAAGAAGCTCCCGCTCTGCGCTCCTCCTTGTACCTGTGCAGGCTGTGTAGGCTGTCGTCGATTTCCAAGGCCAGTATCAGTATAGGTAGCAGGTTGGAGAACTGGGACCTGAAGATGAACTCGTATCCAGTGGCCTTGCCTAGGACTATCGCCCAGCCTATGAGCCCGTACATCCATACCAAGGACAGGGCTAGGCTGGTGCCCACGATCGCGACATCTGATACCCTCCGAAGGCTAGCCCAAAGCAAGACCATGATCGCCACCCCCATCAGAAGGAGTAGGTGAGCACTGGAGAGGAGCTCTCGGTTGATTTCGACGTTTATCGCCTCAGCGAACATTAGGGAGACGATCGATTCGTCGGACTCGCGGAGGTCCTCCTCGAGGGAGAGGTATAGCCACTCGACAGAGCATAGCTTCTGCCCTTGCGCCTCCCTCTCCCTGCAGAATTCTACCGAGTTGCGAACGGGGTCGGTCTCGAGCTCCAGGCCGTTCCTCTCGTATCCGAACTGCGAGGTGGCGTTCTTCCAAGTGAATGTCCAGCCGTTTCTCTGCATCTCATCGCGATCGAAGTTCACGATCAGCCATGCGGCCGATGCTGACCATCTCCCCCTCTCCCAGTTCTCCGAGACCAGCGAGCCGTTCTCGGAAATACGATGACCCACCGGACCTATGACCAATCCATCCTCATCTGGCAGGAAAGCCCTGTCATTGGACAGGAATCTCAGGAATGCTCCGTTGCTGTTGTTGGCCATTCTATGTGCAGCTAGGTCGATGTGGTCCTGAGTTAGGTTTGGGTCATCGAAGGTCAGGCACTCCAACTCCCCGCAATCGCTCCAATTCGTCGGGGCCGGGTCTGTGGATGCCTCGATGTCCAGAGTTGCAGATAGCTTGAATGGGTCTATCCTGGGTTTTGTCAGAGAGGACTCGTTAGCCATGAATGTCCTGAACTCTGTTGCTAGGTCAAGGATCCCGAAGGTCGGGTCTCCCGAAATCTCTGAGGCCAGGGGGAGGTAGAACTGGGAGATCTCACTAGATCTCAGAGTATCCGCGTCAGTGTCTATTTCTCTGAGAACAGTGAGGTTCAGGATGCCCCCCTGGGGATCTATGATGCCCCCTCCAACTCCTGGATACTCCGCTATCATGTCGACATCCGAGTCAGGATAGCCGACATACGCTGGGTCACGGACAAAGATCCCGAAACCCCAGATGTTTCCTGCTGCAGTGAACTCGTCGCGAAGAACCTGATTGGCATCCAATTCGGGGGATTCCATGTCGTATGACTCGATATCTATCGGTTCGAAGGAGGCTATGATGCCGGGTATCATGAGTACCGAGACTACCAAAACGAGGAAGTGTACCTTCTTCCTTCTTGGAATGAGATAGTCTGCTAGGCCTTCGAAACTTCTCATGCATCACCCTGAGAATCTCATTATTTGACTGATTGTATCGCTATAGTCCGGCATCTCTGAGGCTGTTGAGTGCCTCAACCTGAGACTCGGACAGCTCCTCTGGCTCAGAGAGAGTGAACTCGACATCGAGTGCTCCGCCGGCATGGCCGTGACCCTGCAAACGCCTCCTGTCCCCTATCCTAGTTCCCTTGGGAATCTCGATCTGGAGCCTCTTCCCGGAAGGTGTGGTGATCCTGACTTTCCCGCCCAGTGATAGCATAGAGTATGGGATTCTGACTTCTTGAATCAACCTTCCATCCTCCCAGCGTCGGCCCTCCTCGGCATCTAGGCGCACAGTGATCAGCAGATCGCCGGACTCCCCCTCCGGATGCTCATGACCCATTCCCTTGAGTCGGAGTTGATGGCCGTGCTCAGCACCCTTCGGAACTCTGACTGTAATAGTACTCCCCTTTGTCTGAACCCCGGATCCCCCGCAAGTTGAGCACCTCCTGGAAGAGCCGAAGCTGGAGCCATCACAATCTGAGCACCTCCTCATCCTCCTATGACTGAATTTGACCTCCGTGCCACTCAATGCCTGCTCCAATGAGATGTCCAAACCAGCCTCTATGTCCGCTCCCTTGGTGGTCTTCTTCGGTTCCCTGGTAACCTGGTTCGAGTTATCGAACCCGAATCCCGGACTGGGTTGCCGAGAACCCCTGCCTCCCATGAACTGCGAGAAAATATCGCCAATGTCCACGCCTCCACCGAATGGGGAGCGAGTTCTCCCTCCTTGGAACATCTCTTCCATCCTCCTCTGCTGGTCATACTCGCTTCTTCCTTCAGCTGTCCCAATCTTATCGTATGCAGACTGGATGGACTTGAACCTCTCTTCTGCGGCCGCATCTCCAGGATTTCTATCGGGGTGATACTGCCGGGCGAGCTTCCTGTATGCCCTCTTTATTTCCGCATCAGAGGCATCCTTCGACACATCGAGTGTTCTGTATGGATCTCCCGTCACGTCCGTTGTCCGGAGGGCATCGTCCTTCAACCTGATGAGTGAGGAGATCGCACCGATGTGCTAATCATTGGTGCCTGACTAGGACAACCATGGGAGTCGGCTGGGCCGTTTTCAGAAACTATGCTGGACATGCGAAGGAGATACTAGGGGACGTGACTGACTATCCCAGGTTCTTCCTGATGCCTCCATCGGCGATGGTAGAGGCATCCGATGCTGGAGAGAATGTTGTTACTCTTCTTGAGCCGGATGAGCACATAGACCATGAAGTTGAGATGGTATTCAGGTTGGGGGATGATCTTACTCCAGTACAGATGTGCGTTGGAATCGACACAACGAATAGGACTCGCCAGACGATGGCGAAGAAGGAAGGGTGGCCTTGGCTGGAGGGGAAGGGTTTCAGAGGGTCTGGAGTGCTTGGAACCTGGACTGACTGGGACGGGGGGCCAGTTGAGATTGGCCTGTCGCTGAACGGTGAAACTAGGCAACTAGCCTCAACAGAGACCATGGTTCACTCGGTCGAGTCCTTGTTGGAGCATCTCAACAACTGGTACGACCTAGAGCCGGGTGACCTGGTATGGACCGGGACTCCTAAGGGAGTAGGGCCAATGAGCCCCGGAGATTCTGTGAATGCCTGGATGGACAATTCGGAAGGAGAGAGGATCAGCGTACTGAATGCGGTATGCGAATAGGGTTTTCAGGAGTACTAAGATGGACTCCGGCACTAGGAGAATCACGAATACGTGGTTGATTGGAGAGGGGGGTTCCTCGAGCAGGGGTGACTTCCTTCTACATGATGATGGGTCCTTGTCAGATAGCAAAGGAGACGAGGATGTTATCGAGACTATCGATGGTACGAATCGCCTGTTAACCCGCTCATTACAGAACTGGCACACGCATCTCGGGATGATTCTGAATCGAGGGATGGGAGAGGGGCTGCCGCTGATGGAATGGCTAGAAACTGCGATTTTTCCCGTGGAGAAGCGTCTCAGTAGTGAGCTGGTAGAGGTCGGGACCAGAGCCGCTGCAGCAGAGATGATTGCAACCGGTACAACCTATGCTTGTGACATGTACTACTACACTCAGACCGTGGGTGAGACACTTGCAGAAACAGGGGTCAGAGCCACCCTATGCGGTCCCATTACAGATGGCTTGACCCCTAACTTCAAGCCTGGCTCCGGAGATGCACTGCGCCATATGGAGAGTCTGATTACCGGCCCTTCACCACGCCCTGGTAGAATCGAATACGGGATAGGTACACACTCAGTTTATGTCTGTGAGGAGGAGATACTTCTCAAGGGTTCAGAGCTAGCGAAGAGGACTGAGTCAATGTTGCACATTCATGCTTCTGAGACTAGGAAGGAAGTCGCTGACTGCCATGCCAAACACGGTATGTACCCCATAGAGTATCTTGACTCTCTTGACTACTTCCAGGATTCAGAAAGAGGGGGGACAGTTTGCGCCCATTGTGGCTGGGTCACCAAGAAAGAGATGAGGATTCTCGCCGGGCACGGGGCTCACGCTGTGCACTGTCCGACGTCTAACCAGAAGTTGGCCTGCGGAGGTACAATGTCGTATCCTGCAATGAAGGAGGCAGGAGTAGACGTTAGACTCGGAACCGATGGTTCAGCAAGCAACAATTCACTAGATCTGAGGGCAGAGGCCAAGGCAGCTAGCCTAGTACAGAGGCACGATCACTGGGATGCAAGGATTCTCGGACCTGGAGAGACATGGGATCTGGCAACAAAGGGGTCTCAGGACTGGGTTACATGGGACCTATCGGATATCAGGATGAGGCCATTTGGCAGGGACGGGAGGAGGCTGCTATCCAATCTGATCTACTCTGGGGCTAAGGTGCTGGACGTATTCGTCGAGGGAGAGGCAGTGAGAAGGGACGGGAGGACTTTGACTCTCGACGAGGATATGGTTGCCGAAGAGCTGGAAGAATCCGTGACCGAATACTACCAAGACGTTTGACTCAGGGGTGGAATAGGAATGCTGCAGCGAGCACTCCGTAGGACGAGAGGAGCATGGCTCCTTCCAACCAGTTAGATTTTCCATCTGCTGCGATAGAGTTTACGATTAGCACCGCCAGGAAGGCAGAGACTGTCTCGAGGATTCCGAACTCGAAGGTTAGTGGAACACCCAGTGCCCATGCTATGATCACCATCAGGGGGGCGATGAAAACTGCAATCTGGGTCGAGGATCCCATAGAAATCGCGAAGGAAAGGTCCATCTTGTCCTTGCCAGCAACTGTGACTGCGGTAAAGTGCTCAGCGGCGTTTCCGAACAGTGGAAGAAGAATGACACCGATGAATAGGTGGGGGAGTCCGAAGTCTTCTGCTGCCGACTCCACGGAGTGAACAAGGATCTCGGCCATCCATGATACTAGGACTGTCGCAACAACCAGCAGAATGATTGAGTCGCGTTGTGTCATTTCTGGCTCTTCGTGATGAGACCCATCCGTCGCGAAGAGGTGTACGTGGGTTCGGAACTGGAAGAGCAGGAACAGAGCATAGACCAGGAGCAGGATAGCGGCAGCGATGTGGCTAAGATCCAGAACTCTGGAGTCTCCCGCCTCCCCCCCAACCGAAGAGTGGAATACCGTCGGAATGACCAAGACGATCATTGAGAGTAGCAGCAGGGACCCGTTGGAGCTAACTTGGGTCTCGGAATATTTCTGCTCCGAATGGTGGATTCCCCCCCATACGAATGCGAGCCCCATTACTAGTAGGAGATTTCCGAGAATACTCCCAATCAGGCTGGCTTGGACGAGGTGGATGAAGAAGGACTGGGTTTCTGGGTCGGCAACCCTGGATGCCTCCAAGATTAGGAGGACCGCGATAATGAGTTCCGCAGCGTTTCCGAATGTAGCATTCAGCAATCCTCCGAGTGATTCGGTGGTCCTCAGTGCTATTTCCTCGGTTGCTCTGCCCATGAGGAATGCCAGTGGCATAATTGCTATCAAAGAAGAGAAGAATGCCATGGAGAGGTTCTCATCAACGTAGTTGAAGTAGAGGGTTATCGGTAGTGCGAGCAGCAGTATGTTCAGCTTTGTTTCTCTCGGGTCCATTGCTTTCAACCAGCTAACTGACTCTGACATATCGGCAGGGACAGTAGTTTTCTAGGTCAATGTTACGATTCGACACGGAGTATTCTTGTCGTTCGGACTACTCGATATGTCCATGGATGGGGCCTTTAGGTTGGCACTTACGGGGACTCCGGGAGTTGGAAAGACCACCATTGCCTCATTACTCGCCGATACTGGATACCAAGTCGAAACGATGGAGGAGATTGCAGAGAGTTTTGGATGCATTGGCGATGTTGACTCGGAGGATGGTGCTAGGCCTATTGATATTGATGAGTTGAATACTCGGATCGATTCTGAATGGAGAAATGATCCTATTGAGTCAATGGTTATTGACGGCCATCTCTCTCACTTACTCCCAGTAGACTGCGTTGTAGTTCTTCGGTGCAGTCCATTTGTTCTCAGGGAAAGATTGACTGGTAGATCATATGCGGAACAAAAAATCTCAGGCAATGTTGACTGGGAGATACTCGGATCGGCTTGGGCCGAGATGGATGATAATGTTCCGGCAATAGAGTTTGACACTTCGTCAGATGGGGTGGATACGGTCTTTCAGGGAATTATGGGCTGGGTAGCAGATGACTTCAAGCCGGGAAGGCCACTCAGTCTAATCGACTGGATAGACAGAGGAGAGGTTTAGCATGTTCGAGAAGATGAGAGAGAGGTGGACCAAAGCAATCAATCCACTAGTTCACAGAATGGAGGGAGTTGACCCTAGTTTTCTTACATGGACCAGCCTTGTCCTGTCTATTTTGGCATTCTATCTGCTTATGACTGCAGGAAATGACACCAATGGAGCGATTCTAATCATTGCAGGCGTGATTGTAATTCTGGTCGCAGGAGTTCTAGACGGATTAGACGGAGCGCTGGCAAGACACCAAGGAACAGATGGCCCATATGGGGACTTTCTAGACCATACCATTGACAGGATAGTCGATGTAGGAATTCTAGTTGCAATTGGGATGAACGCAGCATTCGTAGACAACGTCAGCTCTGGATATCTGGCTGGACTTCTTACTCTGTTCGGATCTTACATGGGGACTCAGGCCCAATCAGTTGGCCTAGACAGAATCTACGGCGGTTTCTCCAGAGCTGACAGGATGGTGCTTACGCTAGTTGCACTGGTTTTGGTAGCATGGCAGGCGCACTGGGGCGTGGCAGGAATAGAAATATCCGACTTCCATTGGTTGGGGGAATGGGCACTGCTCGGTAACAGTGAGCTTAACGGCATGACTTTCGCTCTGTGCATTTCGGCTTGGGGAGGGGTGTACACATTCCTAGTCAGATTCGTGAAAACCAGAAACGGACTGCTGGCCTGACTGGCATCAAGAGTGAGGCGCAAAAACGCTTGTCTGACTCATATGCAGTGGGGCAATGGTTATCCTCTATTCAACTCCCCTGACTTCCGTGAAGCACCTAATTGAGAGAGTTCTGGAGCTCCAAGATGACGAGCCACAGTCACCGACAGTGCCCGAAGTCGAAGAAGTCCCAGACCTCGAGAATCTTCTGAAATCGCTTCAACCGAAGATTAGGGTCTTTGGTTGCGGCGGGTGTGGATCAAACACGGTAGCCCGATTAGAGCAAGAGGGCCTGTTCGATGATGAATATGTCAAGGGGATGGCAGTGAACACAGACGCTCAACATCTGTTGAGAGTGAATGTGGAGAACAAGGTACTGATTGGTCGATCCGCCCGAGGCAGGGGGGCGGGGGGCGATCCGGAAAAGGGAGAGCAGGCAGCTTACGAGTCAGAGCGTGTGCTGAAAACAGAGGTTGAGGAGTGCGATTTGGCATTCATCACCGCCGGCCTAGGTGGCGGCACTGGGACGGGGAGTGCCCATGTCGTCGCCAGGCTTGCAAAGGCCTCCGAAGCTCTGACGATTGCAGTAGTTAGCTACCCCTTCGTATCAGAAGGCGCCGTGCGCAGGCAAAACGCGGAATGGGGGCTTGAGAGACTGAGAGAAGTATGCGACACCGTGATAGTTCTTCCAAACGAAAGACTGCTGGAAGTCGAGGGGGTAAGGGATCTCCCTCTGGATGCAGCATTCAGGGTTGCAGATGAGTTACTTATGAGAAGCATATCCGGTGTCTCTGAAATGATTGCGAAGGAAGGAGTAGTCAACCTAGATTTCCAAGATCTTCGATCAGTAATGGAGAACGGAGGAGGAGTAGCGATGATCGGACTCGGGGAGGCTTCAGTAGAGGAAGGAGCAGAGAAGGCCACGATGGAAGCGCTACAATCCCCACTTCTTGATATCGACATTTCTGACGCCAGAGGGGCTCTTGTGAATGTTGTAGGAGGACCGGGCCTGACGCTCGGAGAAGCGGAGCAGTGTGCCAAGATAATCCGGGAGAGCATCAATCCGTATGCCAGAATGATCTGGGGGGTTACTACCGACGAATCAATGGGGAGCGATATCAGAGTACTTCTCGTCCTGACAGGAGTTAAGAGCGAGCAGATTCACGGCGCTTCCATGCATACTCAGATGAGAAATCTGAGAAACAGAACGGTAGAGTTCGTAAGTTAGTCCTATCAGAAATCGGAACGATGCGAGTTGATTGCTTCCCGTTGTCCTTAAATGGAATCTGTAGGTCGGCGGGATGCTTCTAGGTGTTAGCATGGCGGTTGAGAACTCTAAGGTGGGCCCTATCGAAGAGATGGCTCAGTCCTGGCAGGATGAGATTGAGGGTCGCGTCAAGGGACTTCAGACCGGTTCCTATGCTAGAATCCTGAAGATGGCCAAGAAGCCTTCCAAGCAAGAGTTCAGGCAGACTGTGATCGTCTGTGGAATTGGTATGTTTGTGCTAGGGGCAATAGGCTTCGTAATCCTAGCTCTGATGGTCAATGTTTTCCCGCCGTTCTTCCAATGGCTGATAGGGTGAGGAGATAAGATGTCAGAGGCATATACGGTATACATTCGAAGCGGAGAGAAGGTGCTCGTGATGCAGCGCTCCGATGAGGTTGCTGACTTCCCTGGTGCATGGGACGGGATTCACGGAATCGGAGATCCGGGCGACCATGATTCGATAGTTGCGAGAATTACTGAGTGTACCGGGATAAACCCTGAGAATCTTCAATTAGTCCGCTCGGGAATGGCCAGAGGTCTTGCCTACGGAAACCGACTAAACGACGTGACACCCCTCCTGTTCATCACAGAAGAGGTTGAGATAAGTCCTGGAGCCCTTTACAAGAATAGCGAGTGGGTAGATCCTGGTGCAATTCAGAACAAGGACTACGCTACCCCCCAACTAAGGGAGATGTATGGTGACGTTGCCTCTTACTTGTATATCCTGAAGACCTCAATTGGTCAAGAGCAGAACGTGGCAGGAGAGATACGTGCCAGATTGTCAGGAACTGGTTCTCTTGCGGATATCCAGGACAAAATCTTCGGAGTCCTCAGTCCACATTACATGAAGGGTTTCATCTTCGTAGAAGCCACTGCTATGCACCATGTGCAGAAATTGATCGGTAGAGTTGGCGTTGGAGTAACTCCTCTGAAGAATTGCAGCAAAGTTCTGGATGGAGAGGCGCCCCTTGAGGACGTTCTTCCGTACTTGGAACCCAAGGCGGCGACTTCTGGAATAGAAGAGGGCTGCATTGTCGAGATATCTGGCGGAGCATTCAGAGGTCAGGCTGCTAGGGTCACTAGAGTTGCAGAGTCTAAGGAAGAGGTGACTGTAGAGTTGTTCGAAGCGGCTGTACCCGTGGCTCTCACGGTCAGAGCTGACCAAGTAAGAGTGACTCAGAGAGTGGAGTGACCCGAAAGAGCGGTTTTCTGGGACTACATCATTATCAAATAGGGAGAGCAGGTCGGCGAGTCCCGCGAAAGGAGGTCATTTTCATGTCAGCACGCAACGAGACCCCTCACAAAGTGGTTCAGGCTCTTGGGATTAAGAAGTGCAATGGGTCATGGGAGGAGTCTACAGAGAATCTCACTATGGACCAAGTTAAGGGCATAGCCGAGGACCAGAAGGATCGGTTGACTGGGAAGACACTTTACGCACGATGCCGAGAAGTCATGGGAACGTGCGTTGCTATGAGAGTAAGAGTTGAAGGAATGGAGCCGAAAGTGGCTCTCAACGCAATGAGCGAGGGGGAGTTTAGCGAGCATTTCAGCTAGATTCACACGAATTGCGGGAGAGGTGAAGAGCCTCGTGGACCGCAGAGGTGAGAAAAATGAAGGAAAATCTGCAAACCGCGATTACGAGAGCGATTGACGAAGCACCAGAGAGGGGCTTCGTGGAATCCATCGAGATTTCTTTTACTATCAAAGATGTTGATCTAAAAATCCCTACAAATAGAATCCAAGAAGAAGTCAGGCTTCCATCCGGAAGAGGGAAGCCAGTGAAAATTGCGATGTTCGCCGGAGGCGAGATGGCTGCAAAGGCGAAGGCAGGGGGTCTCGAAGTAATCGACCCTACGACCATCGAGGACTTGGGAGGAAACCGTCAGAAGGCCAGGAAGCTAGCCAAGCACTATGACTTCTTCCTATCTGAAATTCCGCATATGGGTACTGTGGGAAGATTCCTCGGGGGAGTTCTAGGTCCCAGAGGAAAAATGCCGAGGCCGGTTCCACCCACTCTTGATCCATCTGCTCTTGCGGCCGGACTGAAGGATACCGCAATAGTTCGTTCAAGAGACAGAGTGACCTTCCACACTGCTGTCGGATCTAGGGAGCAAGGCATTGATGACTTGACCTCGAACGCAGTGGCAGTCTGGGACAGAGTAACTGGTAAGCTTGAGAGGGGCGCAGGCAATATCCGTTCGTGTTTCGTGAAAACCTCGATGGGTCCATCAATTAGAGTGGAGGTGATTATTTGATTCCGAAGGTAGCAGGTTGGAAGAAAGATAGAGTTTCAGAATTGACTGAAATATTCAGTAGTGACGGAGTGGTAGCAGTTGTCGATGTATCTGGCGTACCTGCTAGCAATATGATCGATATGCGAAATACCCTTCGAGATAGAATGAGCATCACAATGGCGAAGAAGTCGCTAATGAGGATAGCATGGTCAGACGCTGGGAGGCCAGTTGAGGAAATAGAGACCATGTTGGGAGAGGCGCACATACCTTGCGTAGTACACAGTGAGTCGATGAATGCCTTCGAGATTTTCGCCGAACTGGAGAAGACCCGTCAAGGCAGAGCCGCCAAAGCGGGAGAGTCTTTTCCGGATGATGTTACAATTCCTGCAGGCCCGACTGAGTTCGGTCCTGGACCGATTGTTGGGGAGTTCAATGCAGTGGGCATACCAGCGAAGATTGACAAGGGCAAGGTGGCAATTCAGAGAGAGACTACCTTCTCCAAGGGAGAAGAGATATCAGCAGACTTGGGGATAATGCTCGCCAAACTAGGAATAAATCCCATCGAGATCGGGCTTATTCTAACCGGTGCAATTGAAGAAGGTCATATTTTCCAATCATCCGACTTGGATCTGGATACGGACGGACTCAGGAACGACATAGTGTTAGGGACCTCGGGTGCATTCAACCTGGCATGTAACATCAGATGGTTCTCCTCGGTTACAACTCCAACCCTAATCTCCAAGGCCTCTTCAGAGGCACTATCTGTCGCTGTGGAGGCTGGGGTGTTGAACGATGCTACTGCTGCTTCCATACTATCACAGGCGCGTGCGCGCGCTCTATCCCTAGCGGGACAATTAGATTCCTCAGCTCTAGATGAAGAGTTGCAAGCTGCTCTTGGAGCAGCTTCTCAAAGTGCTGAAGCTGCCCCCTCCGAGGCAGCTAGTTCGGAAGAGGCCGAAGAGGCCGAAGCCGAAGAGGAAGAGGAGGAAGAGGATGCTGGGTTCGGTGGACTCGGCGATCTCTTCGGATGAATGAAAAGGTGAATGAAATGGAATATGTGTATGCTGCAATGTTGTTGCATTCTGCAGGAAAGGACATCGATGACAAGGCCGTCGGCTCAGTGCTGAAGGCTGCAGGAGTCGAGGCTGACGGGGCCAGAGTGAAGGCCCTAGTAGCCTCTCTAGGCTCTGTAGACATCGATGAGGCCATGGCGACCGCAGTCGCTGCCCCAGTGGCATCGGCTGCTCCTGCTGCTTCTTCCGGTGGAGCTGCCGAGGCTGCTCCCGCTGAGGAAGAGGCTGCTGAGGAGCCCGAGGAAGAAGCGGGCGGTTTCGAAGGTCTTGGCTCCCTATTCGGCTGAAGCAACGATTGGAACGAAATAACGCGAAGCCGCTATGGGCGAGGGCCTCGAGGGTGTCCCAATGTCAATGGAGCGGATGCTGGAGATTCCCGTCAGCATAGTGCCAACGGAAGCCATCAGAGCCATGCGAATAGTTGGTGAGAATCGCGGATGGGAGATGAATCGGTTCCAAGACTCGACTTTTGTTCATCGTTGGGCGATTATTGTCCCAATAGCGAAGAGAGCTAGGGTTCTAGGACTGAGAGTGGTCGATGGGGAGGCCAAGGGACTGGAGATTAGAACGTGGAGTTACGTTCCTGGATCATCTGGGAGGCTTTCTTTCGTATCCTTCAGAATTCCTGAGGAATTTGATGAGGGGTGGAAAGAAGTTCTAAAAGAATGGACTAAGTTACTTCCCAGGTGCCCATGGAGATGGACATTCATGGAGAGATCGATAATTGGGTATCTCCTCCCAGAATTCAGAAAGTCGAGGAAGTTGTTTTCCAAAGAGGGCTTGGATATAGGAGACTGGAGTAGCGTCCGAGACTGATGATTGACGCTACATTGAATCATATTGAGAGAGAAATTGATAGGGAGTCTGGAGAGCGAGTAGTGAAGAGACATGGACTTCCAAGATCTGGTAGATACTCCTCAGAAGGTTAAGACCCTGGCTGGGACTGTGGTTTTCCTAGTTGCTTTTCCCATATACTTCGAGGCTCTGCCATCCCTGATAGACGATGATCTTGGAGGCGGCGGATCTTCCGGACTCTCCGGTTCTCTGCAGGTTAGTTTCGAGGAAGTTTCCACGACGTTGGCAGAATCTGTCACGCTTGGGGATGGACAGAGCCACGACTCATTCTTCGACTTGATGGTCGAAACAGAGCTGAGAATAGGGTATGTACAATTGCAGGTTTCATGCTTCGATAACGACGAAGCGGGGCCGGGATTCACAGACACTGTAGATGGAGAAAGTGATCTAAGTGACATTGAGGAAGTAGATGATCAGACTGCAGATGGTGCCTGTTCTGGAGGAGGAAATGGAGGATTCACAATGAGATGGGACATCATCGAGGGCTATACTGGCGAGAGTTACACCGAGCAGAATATGACCGAAAAAGAGATCAGAGATTTTTGGGACGATGGAGGTAGGGGCAGAGGTGTCTGGATAGCCACAATCACTGCTGATATCGAAGCAGTTCCTGTCCCTGTGGCAGGCGAGGTGATCGACGATGACGAGGACTTCGAAATCACTTGGACTGCTGTGAGCTTCGAATTGATAATTGAGTTATCCGAAGTAACGACCCAAGACTAGGTCTTTGCTTGAATGGAGACCACGTCCCCATCAGAAAGTTCGTGATCGGCACCTATCACCCTTCCAGTTCTGGCATCTATGGCCCTGACGAATCCGTCACCTAGATCTGAATGAACATGGTACGCGAGTCCCTTTGAAGTAGTTCCAGTGGGAACTAGAATAGCGTCTGGAAGAGATTTTCCATCTCCGTCCACCCAATGGGTCTCATCCTGAACTGGGTAGCACACGACCCTAGAAAGCTGCCTGAAGACCACGTCAGACACAAGGCCGACTAGACCACCACCGCTCCACGAAGAGATAGATTGGGAAATTGACCCTAGTGCTTCCCTCTGCTCTTCTGAGAGGTTCTCCTCTCCCATCTCAGTTAGGCTGAAATCAGAGTCTCCTGGTTGGTAACTTATCATTCCGGAAGAAGAGGCTCTTCGAAGGGCGAGTTCAGCCTCGGCACTGGTGAGTATAAGTCTCCCTCCGGATGACTCGGCCTCTGATTCCAACTCTGTGCACTGGTGGACCTGATTGTCTGCCTTATTTGCTGCAATCGATATCGGGAACATGCTCCTCCTAATCGCTGATGCTATTGACCTCAGTTCACCGTCGCCCCATGATGAGATGTCATGCGAATTGGGGTGTTCTCTTTGGGCAGATGAAATTCCTAATGAAATATGGATGTCCTTAGCCCCAATTCCGGTTAATCTGTCCATTAGGTGGTCTTGAATGGCTCGGTTTCCTTCTGCTTGGGCCCTTCTGGAAACCCTATCCCATCCGTTTCCGATTATGCCCAATATCCACGAGTCCAACTCTGAGAGGAGGAAGCGATGCTCTTCAATCGGCTTCGAACCACCCGAACCTACAGGATTTCCTTCTAAGTCAGTAGATCCGGAGACATCGACGACCTGGATTAGGGCATCGCACCTGGAGAGGTCTGAGAGGAATTGATTTCCTCTGCCCCTTCCCTCATGGGCACCTGGAACCAAACCTGCTACATCTACTAGGGTCACCGGAACCAGTCTCTTGAATCCGGAACATTTCCCGGTGTTGGGAGAGCAGATGCTGCCGCTCCTATCGTCATCGGGCCCCGATGGATCCAACCTGCCTGACAATTCCCTCCTTTCACGCAGATCTGAACAAGCACAGGGGTCTGGAAGCGGTATCCAAGTGACTCCAACATTTGGTTCGATTGTCGTAAACGGATAGTTTGCAATATCTACAGGCATCTCTGTCAATGCCGAGAAGGCAGTCGATTTCCCGACATTGGGCTTCCCGACCAAGCCGATTCTCATGATACCCCGATGGAGGCAGTGGCTATTGACCCATGGACTATGTGGTCAAATCAAATCTCAGTAGCGCTGCCTGGGATTTCAGTACTGGATTCTGGGACCACTACTGTGTCCAGTTTCCCCTCCCTCTGAGCTAGAATCTTCCTGATGGTGGTCTCCTTAGTTAACATGTAGGGGCTGGAAATTGTCGTAGAAGAGAGGTTCTGCTCCTCACTAACTAAGGTCCCTCTGAAAGATCCGCTTATCATGTTCAATGAGTGATAAACTGAACCAATTACCGTCCCGTAGAAAAGAACGGATCCAAGTACACGGACCCTATTCGCAGTCGAGTTGTCCTCTTCGACTGCTGCTTCGAGGAGTGCCATGTCGGAGAAGTCGGCCATCATTGTGAAGACGAGTCCAGAGAACGCGCCTCCAGCCATCAACCAGAATGCCCATCTAGAGCGATTAATGGAAAGCATGTTCCTCCCTGAAACCTCGGGGAAGATGGACAGAGCTGAGCCCAGTGAAGCAGGGATGAAGACCACCCAAAGTCCGAGAAGAACTAGAGAAGTATGGATCCCAGTTAGTTCATTGGTTCCTGTAATGTAATCAGTATGGACAAATAGCCCTCCAACAGCAATGGGGACGGCCATGAATGCAGCTAGATTGATTTCTGGCATTCCAGGAGAGTCGGGGTTCTCCATAAACACGTCATCGCCTCTCATTGTTGCTAGTACGTTTGCGGAAAGTGCAATGATTGGGATTAGCGAAAGTGCCAACAGGAAAGATCCTGCTACGATGTCGTTTCTTGATGGTTCGAAGGTTGCAGCATCTATTCCGAGGAAGTCGGATGCAATCTCCCCCTCAACAAGACCGGCTGGATTGATTGAGATGATAGCACCGGCCATAGTAACAGCTGCCAGAGATCTAGACCAAAGTGGGTTTCCACTACCCCTTGAAGAGCCATAGAGAATTGCCCCTGAAACCATCAGGAAGAATGTGGTCCCACTGAATCTGGTAGCCAGCCACTGGCCTGAACCCGAGTCAAGAGATCCCGTGATTGCTAGGGAGAGAATGGAAATTGGTGCTGAGATCATTCCAATTATCATCATCCAAGCAGGCAAGGGCATCTTCCTAGTCCGAGAAGCGGCCGTCAGGAGCATGTTTACAATGACCGCGAGAAGTACTAGATTGGTTAGAATGGTGGCTAATGGCATTACAGGGATGCCTACAATCTCGGACTTGTTTGCTCCTATGAACATCACAATCACTGCTAGCGTCCAAATGAACGACATTAGAGTTGCATTCTTCTCCGTGGCTAGAGAGGTTGCACCCAACTCTGGGACTATGTGCATAGCGG
This sequence comes from Methanobacteriota archaeon, assembly GCA_029977385.1. GTDB lineage: Archaea > Thermoplasmatota > Poseidoniia > Poseidoniales > Thalassarchaeaceae > UBA36. Next base: position 96,352 of record JAPOKZ010000001.1, on the reverse strand, counting down.
AGCCGATTAGGAGCATTCCCATTGATCCATAGACTGCAATAAGAATCCCCGATGTTATCAAGGATGACGAAACAGGATTCAGCCCCCATGATGTTAGGCTGTGAAGTGCCTGAGGGTCGTGTGAAAGCCATAGTCCGCAGAACGTTACAAGGGACGCGGGGATAATCCAGAGAGTTCCTTGTAGTATCCAAGTTGTGGCTGCTGAACCCCTCTTACCATCCACGAAGTCAATAGGAGGACCTAGTGCCTTCTCTAGCATGAACATGCTCATACTCTTCGAGACATCTGTGAAAACCCATATCCCCCTATTTACCAGGATGAAGACTACCAGGGTAATCAACCAGAAAGTTACCATTGAAGTGATTAGTCCCACATTATCACCTCACTCACTGGTTGCCTCGGTTAGCATGGTCCCCAATATTGCAAAGATACCAAGCATTGCTCCTAGAATGAAGAACCATATCCCTGAGTCAAAAACGCCATCGAAGACAGGAAGGACGCTGGAAATTACTGGGAGATCACTGGAAGGGAAGAGAATCCCATACAGCACCAGGAACACAATTGTGGAGACGAATCCCATAACTAGCATTACCCAAGATGACGATGGTTCTCCCTCCCCTTGCAGGAACTCTCCAATCAAAGTTGACCTCTCATCGGACAATCAATCACCCCGGAATCTCACAATTCCGATTCAACCACCGGAGATTTGCCCTTAAGCATTGGGCGTATACAGTTTGTCAATTGCGTTAAGGTGCACGAACAATGTCTGTCGGGTTTCCTCTTCGAAATGTCCCAAAACCAAGGGGAATTGGGAAGTGGTTGTCATTGTCAATCTCCGCTCTCCAGTGTGACTGACACATGCATTTGAGGTGATCAAACTCCGATGTATCTCCGGATACTGAGTATCTCTCTATTGCAGCCACAACCTCGCTGTCACATTCACCACAGTTGTGAGCTCCACGAATCTTCCCGCCTGCGGTAGGGTGCACGATAATCCTGCAACGATTGTCTCCGAGTTGCTCATGTGACCTAGTGATCATCTCAACCAATGACCATAGCCACGGAGGCCTATACTCCTTGTTCCTGAACAGTCTATCCACAATTGTGTTCTTCTGAATGTTCATCGGGTTGACTGATACTTCATCAGAATATGGTGCAACCTTGGTTAGCCATGAGGTAGTGTGCACTAGTGCGTCTCCCTCTGACATGAAGGGGGGCTTGAACAGAAGGTATGTCTTCACCCTCAAGTCGTTATCTCGAAGCATTTCTACTGCTGAATGCCATTGTTTAGTGGTGAAACCCTTGTTGACATGGAAGCGAAGGACTCTGTCATCATACGCTTCTAACCCTATTGCCACCGTACATCCGGGATGCCTCTCTGCGACCCAAGATATCTTCTCCGGCGTGCACATCTGTGCCTGGGCTTCGACCACCAGGTGTAGGCCCATCTGAGCTGTTTCTCGGAGAACGAGATCTTGCCACTCTGGGGGGTTTTCTCGGTCCTCGAAAAACGTCCCCGAGGTGTAGACCTTCACCATTCCGCACCCCTCGAATTGATTCGTCGATTCCTTGGCAAATTCCCATTGGGAAAACATCTCTTCGGCGGTAACGTCGTCTCTGACGTCATTGAAGTAACCACAGAACGTACAACCGGACTTCCACCACCACGCACATCCCTTTGATCTTAGTATCACGGTCACTGCGGTACAGGGCGTACCATCCGGTAGATTCTCGGGTGTCTTGTAGACTGTTACTGGCTTACTTGCGTCCCAAGACTCTCGGAACGAGACCGATTCTGGAGTGTTCTCTGGTGCCTTGATTAGATGATGAATCTTAACCGCCTTGGAGCCGTCTCCGAGCATCCCGCAGGCACTGGCCATGATTCTCCCGTTCCATGTGTTACTCTTGATATTGACGCGATATGGAGGTAGGTTACACTAGATGTGGCAGAATACACTAAACGTCTTCTCGTGGTGGATGTAAGCGGTAATTCGATGGCATTTTCTCTTGGTGGAAAAATTGAGGGGATGAGTGAAGACGAAAATAGGGCTCTGACTAGTTGGTACTGGTACGACTGGGCGAACCAAGCGTTCGCACTGACGGTTGGGACTGTGCTTGGCGGTCAGCTAATTACAAGATATTTCAATCTAGCAACTGGAGGGTCATCAGAGATTGCTGGATTCAATGTTACTGGGACTTCTTTCTACGCCGCAGTACTTGGTTTATCAATGGTTTTTGTGGCTATTTCCAGCCCTATTCTCGGAGCAATTGCTGATAGAATCAGAATAAAGAAGAAGATAGTTTGGATTTACACGTTACTAGGAGTTGTATTCACCGCATTCATGGGAGTTGCTCCTCATCTGGATGAGGATTCTGCATATCGACTTCTGGCATTCTGCTTCCTAATGGGGCAGATAGGGATGGCTGGAGGGAACACGATATACTACGCATTCATGCCTTATCTGGCCGAAGAAAATCAAATGGAAAAGGTATCTAGTTGGGGATTTGCTTACGGCTTCGCTGGTGGAACTGCAATCCTAATCCTCCACCTGATTGTACTGGCAACCGGGGCATTCGGAATGACCGAGGCGTATGGGCCATGGACTCTTACGTTTGCATTTGTTACCACTTCTCTATGGTGGCTTGGCTTCGGACTCCCCTTCTTCAGAAACACCCCTGAGCCAGAAATCGCGAATGAGCGATCCTACGGCTCGATTATGGAAGCTGTTAGCGACGGTTTCAGAGAGGTAAGGAGTACTTTCAGAGAAGTTAAGAAATACAGGATTCTTGTGATATACCTACTATCTTACCTTCTTTTCTATGATGTTCTTCATACGGTCGGAGGAGTTGCGAGTTCTTTCGCAGAAAATGACCTTAGACTGCCAGTAATGATGAATTTCGCGCTTATTCTTCTGGCCAATATAATTGCTATACCGATGTCAGTAGTGGGTGGAATATTAGCCGCGAGATATGGAGCGAAATCAGTTCTTGGGGGTTCTATCGGGGTTTACATGGTTGTTCTAATCATAGCTACCGGATTCGCGCCACTTGATTTGGAGGATGATCATGATAGGTTTGACTTCCGATACGATTACCATGAGGAATCAGGAGAGTATGTTCTTTCCACTCTTCATGACCGCGGGGTTAAGGGTTGGGTCAGCAAATCTGGTCCCGGGGACGAGGAATTCAGGAATACCTTCCTAGATTACATGATTGAAGGAGACTTGGATGGTGACGTTTGGACTGATTCTGACATAGAGAGAACGAGGATATCGGTCGATGAAGCTACTCTACTTGCCTCTGAAATGGATGGAATGAAGGAGCACAGGTGGTCATTCTCGTTCAAGGGTGGTGACTTGGATGGCGAGTCCTCGGTAGGGGATAGCCACATCACAGTTATCGAAGGAGGGCCTATTGATTGGTGGCCTAATTTCCTGAGGGACAACGTCTGGAGTCCTCTGAACATCGGCGTTACCCTGCAATGGCTCATTCTCGGTACCTTGGTTGGGTTCGTACAGGGTTCTGCTGGAGCACAGGCAAGGAGCCTATTCGCATATCTCGTTCCAAAGTCCAGAACCACCGAGTTCTTCGGTTTCTTTGGTTTCATGGGGAAGGCAGCCGCAGTGATAGGGCCATTCATTTTCGCCTTTTTCTCTGCGGCTTACGATACCAGGTTTGGGATTCTGGTGCTGCTAATGATACTCGTGTTGGGATTGTTACTTTTCCCGTTCATAGACGTGGAGGAAGGAAAGAGGGTTGCTAGGCAGGCAGATATTGATGCCGGACTATACTCCGAGGAGTAGTAAGATGAAGAGTTTCGAACTAGTTCAGAACGTGCTCTCAGTGCTAGTGATGGCGCTATTTGGAATCATCATAGGTTTAGCTATGGTGCCCTCATATCTCCTATTCGTTGAGTTGACATCCATGTCAGAAGGGAGGGGTGATCTGATAGAGGCAATTGGGTTATGTGTCAGTTTGGGTCTGGGGTACATAGTTTGGGGAATTGTCCTCCTAGTGATTTGCGGTCTCATGGGGGGGCTGTTCAGAATCAGAAAGGATGAGGGGAGATATTCCCTGAGGTCTTTCATCACAATTCAATGGGCATTCTCATTGGTATCTCACAGGGTAGCTCAGATCTTTCTTGGACTCGTTGTTCCCTCGTTCCTCGCAAATTGGTATTACAGGATGATGGGGGCGAAGATTGGAAGAGGAGTCCAACTAAATTCAATGATGATCAATGATGCATCAATGATAACTATCGGGGATAACGTAGTCGTAGGTGGGAGTGCGACAATCAACGGTCACCTGGTAGAGAGTGGGGAGATAGTCCTAGCACCAGTGAGGATAGGAGATGGTGCCCTGATAGGTGGAGGTAGCATCGTGCAGCCTGGATGCACGATTGGGGATGGAGCTGTTGTGGCTTCCAGAGCCGTAGTTCCGAAGTGGACGGATGTCCCTGCAGGGGAAGTATGGGGAGGAATTCCTGCAAGATTCATCAAGAAGACGGGTGAGTGAGCCCTACTCGTTCTCTGTGTCGGGGCCTTCTGGCTCGGTGGACTCTTCCTCAGAGGCCATATCCTTGATCTCCTCTATCACTGCCTGCTTCTGCTCTTGGAACGACTCCTGCTTGGACTGTATCTCCTTGGCTGTAGAAATCGCTCGATCTATCATGTCGTGTCGGGTCTGAATCGCATCACTGAGGTCTTCGAAAAGTTGCATGTGCTGGACGTACCAGTCATCCCTTGCTGCCAGCTCCGATTGGGCTGCTTGGTTGGACTCGTCGATCTCCTCTGCGACTGTGAGCACCTGACCAAGCCTTGCCTTCTCCCTCTCCAGCATCTCCTCTGTCTTCTCGAGCTTGCTCTCCAAGAAGGGGATCTTCGTGTTGGCCTTGGCGAGTTCGACTTCCATCTCGTCCTTCTGGCTGCGGAGGTTAGTGAGAAGGTTGTTGATCCCCTCCTTCTCGGTCTCCTTGTCGATTAGTTCTCGGTTCAAGGTCTCGACTTGGGCCTTCATCTCGCTGATGTCTGCCTCTTGGGCCTGGTAAGCTACGAGAAGCTTGTCCAATGCCTCTTTGTCCTTCGATGCCTGCTGTTCTAGGTCGCGTATTGTCTGTTGGGGGTCGCCTCCTGTAGAGTCGTCTTGGCCCATCATCCTCCATAGTCCGAAGGTGACCCCGATATAACCTCGGCGGCAAAGGGATTGGTCAGTCTGGGCTAATCAGGGGTTTTCCGAAATTGCTGCTATTGTCGCTGACAGAGCGACTGTCAGCCTCTTGGATGAGGGGATGTGCAGTTTCTCATCGGGCCCATGGGCGTTGTTGCCGGGTCCTGATGTACCTGTGCACAGGAACATGGCCTCGGGGTATTTCCCCTGCATCATGGACATGAAGGGAATAGTCCCTCCCGTCCATGTTGCCAGAGGAGGTAGGCCGGTCAGCTCCATCGACGCCTCCTGTATGGCCTCGGATATCGGGCCATCGAGCGGTGGTGCGTGGAATCCGTCGGCACATGAGTCAGGAGTGAATGTGACCTCGGCCCCATACGGCGGGTCCTCCTCTAGAATGGCCTTTGCTCGAGCTATGGCAGACTCCGAATCGACCCCCGGAGGGATTCTGAAGCTCAGTTTCAGATCTGTGTTTGTTCGTAGAACGTTTCCCGCGTCCTGGACGGATGGGATTCCGTCGGCTCCAATAATGGACAGGGTAGGCTCCCAGTTCATTGCGACGATCATGTCCTCAGTAGTTTCTGAGGCCTGCCTGAGCGTGTCCACGGTTGGGAATTGCTCCCAAATGCTGTCACCTACTATTTCTCTTAGAGCCATTGCCTTCTCCCTGATTTGTTCGGGTATGTCCACGTGCATCTCGGGAATCAGGACCTTGCCAGATGAGGAGTCCTCGACTCTATCTAAGAGAATCCTCTGAATCCTGAAAGAAGAGGGGATAGAGCCCCCCGAGTTCCCCGAGTGTATTCCCTCGTGAGATACCTTCACTGATAGAGTCCCGGAGACGAGTCCTCGGAGGGCCTCGGTCATCCATACGTGGTCATAATCGGGCCCTCCACTATCCAAAACAACCACCATGTCTGGATTACCCAGTTGCTCCGTAAGAGCTTCTAGGTACGGAGGGAGGTCGAATGAACCAGATTCCTCGCATGTCTCTATGATCATGGTACAACGTGGATGGGGGACTTCTGCCTCTTGCAGGAGCCTGACAGATGTGGCGCAAAGATAGCCCCCATACCCATCGTCCACTGAGCCACGACCATAGAGCCATGGATCTCTCCTAACTGCCTTGAGTGGGTGTAGTCCCTCTGACCACAATTCTGGCTTAGACGGCTGCTTGTCAAGGTGGGAGTAGAAGATTACCTCACCCGGACCGGTGCCCTCTATTGTTACTATTAGGACAGGAGAAAGTTCGCCTATCCTATTTTTCTCGTATGACATTCCCGCTATTCCCTGGGCGTCCAACCACTCGCAAAACAGATCGATTGTGGCATCCAGCTCGCCCATCTCCGCCCAGTCTGGCTCAAATAGCGGAGATAGCGCCTTTATTTCTATGAAATCGGACAGGCTTGGCAAAATAGAGCCCTCCCATATCTCTTCACTCCTATCCATCAGTTGTCCTAGGTCAAGCGTCATAGCCCCTACCCTGAGTGTTCACTCATGGACTCTTCGACTCGATTTCCTCGGGTGGCGAGCAGGTCTTGCACATCGAGATTCTATCGTCGTAGACCTCCTCTATCTCAGATAGGGGGAACTCGGAGGACAATGACATCCTGGAGGTCAGGGCCAGTGTGTTCTCCAAGTCCTGCTTAGCCTTATCGAGGGTCTCGCGAGGATATTCGACTAGCCTCCCAGAAACTCCGATTAGAATGGCTGGAGGGAGTACCTTTCGTCTGGGCAGTCCCTGTTCCTCCCTGTCAGACTCCGATTCTTCCAGGGCCAAGTGGTACAGCGCCATCTGGAGTCGGTGCTTGTGGAGCAGGGATTCCTCGGCCTGGCAAGAGGGACCGATTGAGTCGTCGCCGAGAACTTCCAGAAGTCCGCTTCTTACATCTCCGAGGAGAGAGCTTGCATCCGTGGTCTTCAGATCTATTGCTCGGATGGTGGGATCTTCGTTGTCACTCGTAGTGCACAGAACCAAGTCGATTATCCCACTTAGCTCCACTCTGGTGGAGTCGAAGGAGACTAGCACCTCTTCGCCGTCTGGGGTCCATTTCCCTCTTGTCACAGATTCGAATTCTGTGGGAATGGAAATGTGGAATGGCATCTCGGTCCTCAAACCCTCTACCTTCCTGCCATCAACCTCATGTCCTCTTACCATCGACCCCAACTTCCCTTCAGATACTCTGGAGGCCATGATTGAAGCGACCGCTGAGACCTTCTCGAGGTCTGCTCCTGGAGGGAGTAGCTCCCTGAAAGCGGTCTGTTGTATCTCTTCATCGTTTATTCTGTCCTCTATGGGAGCAGTCCATGACCTGGGAAGAGGTGTGCTGGGCCCGTTCTGCCCGGGTCCTGGGTTCCCGATTCCAATCTCGATGATCCTATGGAACACGTTCCCGAATGTTGCAGCGTCCACAGACAGGGGGAGATCCGCTTGGGCCCTGGAGTCGTGGTTGGTCTTTGTTGTGCTTGGTTCCAATCCCGCTCTAACCTCCATCCAGTGACACCTCGGACAATCGAAGTAGGATGGCAGCTTACTGGGATTCGCCCTAACTATCGTGGAGTAGCTAATGGAACCCGAGAGAGCAGGCTTGGGGCCTTTCGATGGGTTGCTACGAGATGCCTCGTCAACGATTTCGACCCTCTGGATCGGGGTGGTGAATCCATTTCCGCCGCTTCCGAGTCCGGAGAAGCACTCTGGATCGTGGAGCATCATTATTCCAGACTTGTTCCTACATCCTAGGAATGCGTCTTCCAGTATAGAAGTAGGGCATATCGTTCTGCTTCCTCCGTCGAGTAACGTTGGTTCGGAGTTGATGTCTGTCGGACTCAACCACGGAGATTGTGACTCGTCCCTCCTCCATGAGCCCATCCTCAATGATTCCAGCCACATCTGTCCAAGTTGGGGTGCTTTCTTGTCATATGTCCATGGAAGTACGATCCCCTCTTCGTCCACCCACTCAGTTCCCTTGGGTGACCCGGCGATGATCAGCCTCTCCTCTGCCCTGGTGGCTGCGACGTACAGAAGCCTCCTTGCTTCTGCGTTCTTCCTGGCCCTATGGAGGAGTGTCGCATGATTCCAGAGTGCGGAAATTGGGGCCTTTCCCGAAGGCCATGGCTTCGGATGGCCAGCAAACATCTCTGGTCCTACTATCAGTCTGCTGTTCTGCTCATTCCTCATATTGGTCTGTCTGGACGAAAATAGGTCTGCGAGGACTACTACCTTTGCCTCTAGTCCCTTAGAGCTGTGGATAGTCATCACCCTAACAGCATCGCTTTGTGGGATTGTGGTTGCCTCGAGAGATTGAGAGCTGCTTTCTCTGAGGTCCCTAAGTCGATCAGCGAGCACTATCGGATCACCCCCAACCTGCTCAGACAACTCCCTGAATAGTTCGACGAATTGCTCAGCGTCCTGGCGAGACACGTCATCCGGATAAGCCACTAGCAGGTCAGAGCGGTCTATTGTATCCTCGAGGAGCTCCGTCAGCATGGAGGATGAGAGCTCACACCACCGAGATACTAGTGCTCTCTGTCTCTCGTCGATGCAGTGGGATAGCATTGCTAAGAGGAGGTTCTCGCCCTTCTCTGCCGATGACAGATACCTCTGAAGTTGGCCATCGCTCATCCCGATAAGAGGAGAGCGGGCCACCCAGGCGGCGTTATGGCGTGAATGCGGCCTTGCTGCGAATTGTACCAGGCCCTCTAGAGCTGATGCTGTAGGACGATCCAGTAGGCTCCCTTCGCGGTCAACCTGCGATGGGACACCTACATCCTGCAGGTTCCTGACAATCACGTCTCTGAGGTTCACCCTGTTAGGGAGTAGGATCGTGATATCGCTGGGTTGGACTGGTTCCCCCGGTGCAACTTCTTTCCATTTTCCGGATGATGACTTTACCCTTACCGGACTTCCGTCAATCAGACTTCTGACCCTCAATGCGATGAGCATGGCCTGTCTCTCTAGCCTGTCCGGATTTCCTGGGCCGAAGGGATCCAAGTGCGTCTCCAGATCGGTTGGCGGGTCTGATGATCCATCTGAGTCAGGCGGGCATATCCATTCGATCGATCCTTTGACGTCGCGCTTCTCGGGGAACGAGTGTAGCGTCTGGGGTGATGCGTAGAAGTCGGCTTTTGAGAGGATTCTGTGCCTGTCAGAGAAAAGGTCTTCCCACCATTCGTTCATTATTTCCAACAGTCCTCCGGCTGAACGATAGTTCACCTTCAGAGATACCATACCCTCTTGACGAGACCTTACCTCCTCTGAAGATAGGGCGGGAAGATCCCAGTCTGTTGCATCGAATGGGATCCAGGGTGCCAAGTCCCTACCGCCTCTCTCCATGTACTCAGTAGCCCGAGCTATGGAAGAAAGGTGGTCATTCCTAGGATCTCGGCTGTGTGTCTCCCTCCTCAGTGAAGGTTTCCTAGTGAGTTCAGGCACGCTGGAGAACTCGTGAACGTTCACCGCCCTCAGAGACTTCGCGAAGTCTAGGAATCCTGTGACCTCTGCCTGCCTGAAGGCATAGATGCTCTGCTTAACGTCACCAACATAGCAAACGGTTGGTTCCCATGGGGTATCTGCCCTCTGACCTTCTTCTTCTCTTATCTCTCTAGGACCCCAAAGACGAGATAGAAGCCTCCATTGCAAGGGCGAGTTGTCTTGTGCCTCATCAATGATGAATGCTCTGAACCTCCTTCTGATTTGACCTAGCAAGAGGTGCCGACTCTCGATATCGGCTCGCATGGCTGCCAGTCTCGATGCTGCCTCTCCGGCGAGATCGCGATTTTCCTCCAGATTGGATATTGCTTCTATTGCCCTGTTAATATGGTCGTCCCTCCATGGGCTTCTCTGATCAATGGAATCCAAGGCCTGTTGTACGTTGGGATGGTAGAAAGTCCTGCATACCTCGGGGCAGTTTGCCAGCAGTAGGTCGCCTGCTAGCCTCTGGATATCGTCGAAGTCGTGAGTCTCATCACGCTGCTTGAGTTTCTTCATCACTCCTTGGAATCCAAGATGCAGAAGATGGAGGTCCCTGAGATTCTGAATTTCCGCCTCTAGGCTGAAGTGATGGTTCATGTTGGGATTCTCGATTCTCTCAGGGATGTCCACGGCCAGGGTGGTTATCGGCTTCGACCACCCATCGGGGACCTGAGGAGGTTCTGATTCGCCCAGTAGGACTGCAATTCTCACGAAATGGAGGACCATGCTTCCCAATTCATCCGACCAGATACTGGATAGTTCAGCTGTTTTCTCCTTCAATTTGGTTCTGTAAAGTGCCTTCAGATTCGCATCTTTTATCTCTGCGAAGCTCCTAATCCCTGCCTCCCATTCATCTGATGGCAGCTTCATACCAGGGAAATGTCGCATTTCCTTTGACATCAGTGTGGATGGGCTAACTGTGCTCGTCAGTATGTGCCCCATCCAGCACAGCTTTCCCCAAGGATCAGTTGGAGGTCCGGTTCTATCTAGCTCTTCTAGGCAGGCCATCCTGGTCCCGGCTGCCCAGCCGGATGAAGAGGGGGTCTGGATGCATTCCTTGATGGTCTCGAAGATTTCTCTGATGATTACGTGGACCCTCTCGGCTTGTTCATCGATGTCCGTTTCTTCTATCGATGACATGATCATTCTGAGTAGCTTGTCCCTGTCCACGTTACCGCTTTGGTCCATTACTTTGCGCGATGACTCTTCCACGAACACAGATTTCCCGACAAGCGCTCGGAGAACCCTGGAAGCAGAAGTCCTGCCGGAGTAGTGCCTTGCCACCCTATCCCTCGCGGAGAGTACCTCAGAAGCTATATGCGCCGGAATCCCGGCATCGACCGCGTCTCCTATTCTGGAACTGTCGCTTGCTAGTCTCCATATCGTTCTGAGGGACGTCTCCACCAAGATTGCCCTCGCAGCGTCAGATACGTTCTCCCTACTGAGAGCGTCTCCCAGTCTCCCTCTGTACGGGGAAACCAACTGAGACAGGAACGAGTCTATCGTCCCGATAGGAGCATCCTCGAGGAGAGTGAGGAGTTGCTCGATGAATCCTTGGCTCTCGACTCTAGGATCGTAGCGGTGTTTGCCGTCGTCGCCGAGAGGGCCGGGCCTGATTCTCGAGATAGTTCTTCGAAGTCTGTCCTTCATCTCATCGGCTGCTCTGTTAGTGAACGTAAGTAGGACTACCTCGCTTGGCAGTAGGCCGTTCCAATCCTGCAGGTTGGTTTTCTCTGAGGCAGGTGCGGTAACCATTCCCCCTCCTATGCTTGGTGCCCTGGCTGGCTTCGGGAGGATTCGGGTGGCTCTCTGGTCATTGGCTAGGTAGTGCTCGATGACTCTGTCGACGATGGTGCTTGTCTTTCCGGTTCCAGCCCCAGCATCGATTACGATGTGCGAGTCCAGATTCAGAGCCAGTCTCTGAGCAGTATTCAGTCGGATCAGAAAGACCCCTCCATCCTAACATCACAGATTTCTCTCACGGGACAATATGCACAGGCTTTGGGGGAAGGAGTGGGGTGTACCTTCCCGTTTCTGGCATTGCTAGCGACTCCCATGGCTACTGAGAGACGTTGTGCCAACCAAGCCCTGAAATGATCTGAGTCGGCTTTTTCATCCTCATCCGAAAATCTGTGTAATCCAGTAGTGATTGTTGTCTGTGTGCCGATGTTAATTCCGGGTGGAGAAGGGGAGAATAGTGAGGATACCTCCAGGAAGTGTTCTGATTTGTGCCCTATCACGGAAATCCCAGCTGCAAGGACCAGGTCTCCGGGGTGGGCTACCTCCCATGCCCTGGCATAAATGGCAAGTTGGAGTTCGTCTAGAAGTCCGGTGTAATGTCTATTCCTTTGGTAGGGGTCCTCGGAGGTCTTGAGGTCCCTGATGGCAATCACTCTTTTCGGTTTCCATCCCGAGCCCATGACTCTGAGCGGTGCTACTGTGTCGCTCCCTCCGTCGTCAATCCAAGTCTCCGAATCTAAGTCGAATGGGAGCAAGTCTACCCTATCTATCCACCCTCTGACCCTGATGGGAGTTGCCTCTACAATTCCGGATATCTCAGGGGTTGGATCAACTTGGACATAGTCTGAAGAGTGTTTTCCGATACTCCACTCGATAGACAGGGGAGCAGAGTCGCTTACATCGAACTCGGCTGTAACAATACTTCCAATCCTACCTCTCGGAGGGATGGGTTTTGGGTCTGCCAGCCAACTTCCCCATTCTTCCCTATCCATACCGGTCAGGGACCTAAGACGTTGGGTCGATACGGCATCGGTCCTCTCTAACCAAGGAGCCCTTGAGTCCAATGACTCGAGTGCAATGCGCATGATTTCTCTTTGATCCAATCCCGATCTCTGCACGCTGACATGGCCAAGTCCACCGTCGTGAGTGCGCTCGTCACTGGTCTCGAAGCCAAGGGTTTTGGCAATTATATCATGATGGACGTTGTGAAGAAGCTCCCCGTAAGTCCTATTGTCAATATCCTCTCCCTGCAACTCCTCTCTTTGTGCGCCAAGTTCTCTGGAGAGCCACCCCCTTCTTGGACATCGTGACCACTCCTGGAGCCTTGTCGGGGACCACACCGGAATCTCCTGGAGCGCCTCTCCCGAGTGTCCGTGTCTAGAGTCGCTGACGAGAGCACCAGTAGCCTTCGGTGAGAGGGGCCTCGGATCAATCGAGGGAGTGGTCTTTCCGTTCACTGAGGCTCCAACAACCGGCCATCTTCTATTGGTCCTGGGGGGACTGATTCCTTCTGGGGGCTTGCCGTGAAACCTGAGTTTCTCAATGGAAAGTATGTGTGAATGGCTTTCCTCGGAGAGGTATCCATCGCTGGCGGCTATGGAGGGCTGCCTTCTCTCGCGGTCCCTCTGAACCGCTGCGTCCAGGGATATGGAGATGGCACTGGGATTGATTGGTGAGTGTTCAGGAGGCTTGCCCTGTCTGATCCGAAGACCGTCGGCCTGTCTTGAAGCCCTAGGGGAACGGGCAGTCTCTGTAATTTCGTGGTTTTTGGATTCGATTCCGGACGACTCAAAATCCATGGCCCATTCCCTAATTGGTGCGGCTGGTGGCGATGTTTCGTCCATACTCGGGTCTAGGACGAAGACCTCTGATGAGCAATTCAGTATATGCAGCAAATTGTGTCTTGCATCTCTGATTGGAGAGTCTGGCCTTAGGATTCCCAGAGAATGGCGCTCTTCCTCACCGACGAATGGTACCTTTGGTACTCTCAATTCCCATGAAGAGCTAGACAGATTTGTCAACACCGCTAGATCGGCAGAGCATCCCAAGGCCTCCTCGGGAGTCATCACAGAGACGCTGCTGGCGAAGTTTGAACCTCCGGTCATTGCTTTGGTCTGATGCGCCAATGAGCAGAGTTCATCCACCCAATCTGAGCCTAGGGTTGGCTTTGACTGTCCGGATCTTCTCTGCATCTCCCTCAGAGTAACTCGCTCTTGGATGAGAGCCCTTACTGCCGCTTCTGGAGAGAGTCCTCTGCCCGAGAAGCGGTTCATCTGAGATCGCATATCGATTAGGGAGATCGTGTTTTGCAGCCATTCGTCTCCATCTTCCGGAGGATCGGGTATGGGGAGGAGTTGTCCAGAATGACATCCAACGAGGTCCTTTAGGTTCCCAATCAGTTCCCGATCATACCCCCGGAGTAGCGGTCGAATAGACGCTGCCAGACACATTAGCCACCATTGCGTGGATTCCTTTATCGGGCCATCTTTCTCATTCGTTGGTGGTCTGGATAGAGTCTCAAGCCACTTGGATAAAGCGCCAGGCCCACCTAGGACATGCTCATTCCTAGCTAGCCTAGTTAGTAATTCAGAGTCGGCTAGAGGGGAGATATCTGGATCTGATGGGTGATCTCTTGGTTCCTCGAATGGGGCTACCGACATCTGGAGAGAAAGTGCCCTTAGGCTCTCAAGCGAGAAGGCGTCGGCTCCGTGTCCCAATCTTGCAAGGAATAGTAACCAATGACCTATAGGATGGGATGATGGGGGGGCCCTCCTCATTTCCATGCAGATACCAATTTCTCCGAGAAGTTGCTCCCATCTGTGTCGGTTGCTCTCCAAAGCTGGGTCTACGATAATTATCTCAGAGTCCTCTCGGCTTAGTCTTTCAGAGACGATTTGGATGGCTGCTTCGAAGGAGTGGGCCTCTCTCTTCAGAAGGATTCTGTTCACTTTTACGGTTGACTGTGTAAGTGGGGTCCTTTCGGACGGGATCCAATTTGGAAGTTCAGTTGGATCCTCGATTGGGTGTCGGTCTACTAGCATGTGTCCATGATGGCCGAGGCGGAAGTTTCCCGGGTATGTTAGCTGGTGAATCGGTCTTAGCTTAGAGAGAGACAGGAGAACCTGAGTGTGCGATCTGCACATCACTGGCGAGTGGTCTAGCATGATTATTCCGTCTATATCAGAAATGGTGAATGGAAGTCTTCCTCCCTCCAAGGCTTCGATAATCCGTTCACAAGCCATGTCGGGATGCGTGAATCGAAGTTTCTCCTCAAGCCTGGAAATCACTCTCCTGAATGTGGAGATCCCTGGTCCTTCCCAACTCCTAGCCACCATCTCTCTCGAAAGATGGTGGTGGAGGTGTGCTAGTGCCTCTGACTTCCCCTTCCCCCACTTCATCTCGGGTAGTGGGTTAATCATCGGGAATCCAAGTCTAGAGGACTCCTTCTGGCACTCAGCATGAATAATGGCACTGAGTGGGCCTTGATTAGAAATAACTCGAGGTAGCCTGAAGTCTGCTACTAATGAAGAAATCAGAGAATCCATTGTGTGGTGGAGAGTCCGATCTACAGCTCCTCGAAGGTCGATAGATGAGAGTGCCTGTCTCTTCGACTTCTCTGTTGGGTAAATTATCAGAATTCTTCCATGATAGTTTTGATCATTACTGGGCTTTCCTAGGGACTGGAGTCGGATGTGTTGTTTAAGCCAGCTTGGCATCCGCCCTGCTGGAACCTCTTCGATAGTCACACTGTGTTCCGTTGGTGTCAAAGGGTCATCTCCGAGCATTGGCCATGCTCGGCGGTGGTTATTCAACCCACTGATTAGGCAGAGGCTTACGACTGAGATTCTAATTGACGCCTAGGAACCAAGGCAGCTAGCATGCACAGCAGAGTAGCCACTCCAGGGGCTGGGAGAGAGTTCGAGCTATTCGCGACGCCTCTCGCTTCCCAGTCTACAATCAGAACCACAGACATATCGTCTCCGTCCCATGGTTCGGGGGGGTTGAATGCATAAGAGCCGGCATGACTTGTTCCTACGTTGACTGCCTCGTGAAGGACATTACTGTAGTTCTCCTTTCCGTTGCTCCCCTCGGGGTGGTGTGCAACATCTTCCACGAACATGAGCCAAATGTTTAGGTCCCATGGGGAGTTTTCCTCTGTCCAGAGGCTTATGTCCCATTGGAAGTTGTAGTCCAGAATCTCTCCAGAATGATTCTCGTCCTGGTCGTTCACTGGCATGGTTACAGAAGCTGACGCTTCTAGGGAGATTGAGCCATTCGAAGCGAAGGGGTGGCTCGAGCCCAAAGCCAATGCGGTAGAGTAGTCGGTCAGAAGACTGTTGGATTTTGTGCTTGTTCCTGTATACATCCTCTCCCCGTCGAAGACTTTGCTAGGAGCGGATCTGTCTGTTCCAGGGATCCTCATCGTCCCACCATCGGATGACGGCATTGACCTCTCGGTAGAAAGAAGGGATCCTTCTCCGTAGGTTTCGACCCATCGGGAGTCAGTGGAGTTGCTTCCAAATGGATCCAAGGTCTCGTACAGGTGTCTGTGATAGTGAATCCTGGTCACATCGAGCTCCCCTATGGCATCGTCAAGGGCCCGTTCGGTCGTGATACAGTTTGAACACCAAGTAGCTGTGTATACCTCGACTATGCTCGGCAAATCGATAACTCCGAACGTCGTTTTCTCGTAGGTGGTGTTCGATAGATCTATCGAAATCCCTCCTATGGTTCCGGATATAGTCCCCGCCTCATCGGCTATCCTTGCATCATCCCAAAGGCTTTCCGTAGCTGCGGAGGCTTGTATCGGGATTGCGATTAGAGCAATCAGGATCAGTGCCCACAGGCGCCTCATGGCTGGTCGAGGCGGAGGAGTTATTGAACGGTTACGGGTTATTGTGATTGCTCGAATGCCTGTGTGGCCATGTCTATGTCCTCGTCAGTGATGTGCAGGTGTACCACTGCCCTCACTATCGAGTCTGTCTCCACGCTCACATCTACTCCCAGTCCGGCGAGCTTTCTAGACACCTCACTAGAGCTTTCTTCGATGCACTGAACGTAGACCATATTGGATTGGACTCCTTCCATCTCTACCGAGAAGGAGTCCATCGAATTGATTGATTCGGCTAGCCTGGATGCTCGAGTATGGTCCTCGGATAGTCGTTCGATGTTGTTTTCCAAGGCATAGATACCCGCTGCAGCGAGTATTCCGGACTGCCTCATCCCACCTCCGAAAGTCTTCCTCCACCTACGGGAACGGGAGATTGTCTCCCTGTCCCCCACTAGAACAGACCCTACTGGGGCACCCAGTCCCTTCGATAGACAAACCGAGATGGTATCGAAATCTCTGACCATGCGAGTCGGGTCCGTTCCACTACCTATTGCCGCATTGAAGAGCCTGGCACCATCTAGGTGGGCTCGACAGTCGTTTTCGTGGGCGACACGGCAGATCCCATCCAGGACGTCCTGGTTGTAAATTGACCCGCCTCCTACGTTTGCAGTGTTTTCGACACAGACTAATGTGCAATCAGGGAAGTGGTAGTTGCTTCCAGCCGTCTTTCTGATTGCGCCCTCTACTCCTTCGGGAGTCATCTGACCCAAGCGCCCGTCAACGAACGCGATCGAGCACCCGGCTAGAGAAGCGTATGCTCCGGATTCCCACAGGTAGATGTGACTATTGCGGTGGGTTACTATCTCATCGCCATGATTGGTCTGGGCCTTTATCGCGATCGTATTCGACATTGTGCCGGAAGGGACGAACAGTGATTCCTCTTTTCCGAGCATTTCAGCTACCATCTCTTGGAGTTGGATTACTGTAGGGTCATCCCCCCAAACGTCGTCTCCAACCCTGGCTCCTGCCATCGCCTCCCTCATTGGAGGGGTTGGCTGGGTCACCGTGTCGCTTCGTAGGTCGACTCTGTCGCCTGGGAAGTCCCTCATGTCAATCTCCAGTGCTTGCCCTCAAATAACTGGTGCGATAGACTATGGCTGCTTCTTCCTGATGTCCTCTGAATACATGTACGCCTTTCCCTTTCCACTTGAGCCTGTACTCTTCTTGTTGGAGATATAGAGGATTGCCATGGTTCCCAACAGTATTGCTGGAACTCCGAACATCAATATCGACATCCACAGAGGCCTCTCCACATCTATGCACGAGACCTGGCCGCCCAGCTCCTGCTCCTGTCCGGAGGGGCATTTTCTCTGCTCCGTTGATGCAGCTTCGGAAACGTAATTGCCCGGGTCTGCTGGGAGGCAGCCTACCTTACCGCCCTCTGGCTGGTAGTTACCAGGTTGGCAGGGACTCTGGGATATCGCTCCTGACGAAGAGACAAAGTTCCCTGGATCTGCGGAGATGCAGTTATCCATACCCTGATCCGGTTGGTAGTTGCCCGGCTTGCAAGTTGTCTGGGACACTGCTCCCTGTTCGGGAACGTGATGTCCTTCCATAGCAGGGGTGCATGATTCCTGACCCCCGAACGACTGGAACTGGCCAGTAGGGCAGGGTGTCTGGCTTGATGAACCCGGAGAGTCAACGTAGTTGCCAGGATTTGCCGGCAGGCAAGATGACTCTCCCGAATCGGGCTGATATGTTCCAGGCGGACACTGACTCTGAGTGGATGAGCCGGTTTCGTTGACGAAGAATCCCGGAGAGGCATCCACGCAAATTGACTGGTCACCGGGCTGGTACTTTCCGGGTGGACATGAAACCGTGGTCGATCCATCTGGGCTAGCTATCTGGCCGGGAGGAGGGAGCTCGCACCCGGATGACCCTGTGTCTGATTGGAACTGCCCCGGCGGGCAAGGAGTCGATCCCGTAGCCCCGTCCAGGTCGACATAGAATCCGGGCTCGGCAGGAGTGCAAGACCCCTGTCCGGACTCTGATGAGTAGGTCCCGTTCTGGCATTGAATCTGAGACAAAGCTCCTATTTCGGAGTAGTACCCCGGTTCTGCGGAAATACATGTTGTCTGTCCTGAGTCGGGCTGGTAAGTTCCGGCTGGGCACTGGGTCTGCTCTGCCGCGCCCTCCGAATCTGTGTAGTGACCGGGAGTGGTTGACAAGCAGGAGGTCTCTCCGGAAGAATTCTGGAACTCGCCTGGCTGGCATGGGGATTGGGAGGATTGCTGTACCCCGTCAGCGAAATATCCCGGCGAGGCTTCTGTGCAGATTACCTGGCCCTGCTGGGACGAGAAGGTTCCCGGTTGGCATTGCTGCTGGGTGACTGAGCCCTCAGAAGGTACGTGGAAGCCTGGTCCCGCTTGGAAGCATGAGGCCTGTCCTGACAGAATCTGGTAGGTTCCGGCTGTGCATGGGATTTGCTCTTCCGATGCAAAACCAGTAACGTAGTATCCGGGGCTTGCATCAATGCAACCCGATGCCGCCGGAGATGGCTGATAGGTTCCTGGGGAGCATTGATTCTGACGTATCGAACCCTGGTCTGAAACGTAGTTCCCTGGATCGGTTTCTACACAGGATGTCTGTCCCGAGTCAGGCTGGTAACTCCCTGCCCCACATGGAGTCTGAGATACAGAAGCGGGGCTTTCGACGTAGTTACCGGCACTGGCGTCTATGCAATCCAGCTGACCATAACTAGGTTGGTACGTTCCTGGTTGGCAGGGGAATTGCTCGTATGGAGGAAGGTCGTTTGTGTAGTGCCCCGGCTCGACCAACTCGCATGTGCCATTCGTTGCGTAATAGCCCGATGGACATCCATCAGGGAACGGGTCAAGGATGTTCACGATGCCATCGTCGTCATTGTCTCGCTCGCTCATCAGGGCGTGCCTACCCGTGCCAAGGTCCACGTAGGCCGGGACATCGCTATCCACGTCCTCTCCCAGTCCCAAGGCACCTTCCTCATGATGCCCCCAGCAGTAAACGGATGCGTTTGTCGCCACTGCACACGTGTGTGCGAGTCCTGCCGAGATCTCTCCAAAGGTCAGGCCGACCGGCACGGATACGCCGACCGGCGTCGTACTGTTGTCCGTGGTTCCGTCGCCAAGTTGTCCCTCTTCGTTAAGACCCCAGCAGGCAGCGCTGCTGTCATCCAGTATTGCACAGGTGTGATCAACGCCCACGTCTATGGATATAGCGGTCTTTCCAAGGGGAAGTGAAACACTTCGAGGGAATCTGGAGCTCTGGGTGGAGCCGTCGCCTAACCGCCCCCCGGACTCTCCTGAGGAGAAGGTGTTGTTGCCCCAACAGTGAGCCGTGCCGTCGTCCAGGATTCCGCATGCATGGCCAGCACCCAAATCCATCGCGACCAGTGATCTGTTTGAAGGGAGTATTGAGATGGGGGTCGGCTCATTCCTGTTGTTGTAAGTCCCGTCTCCGAGATGGCCGTAATCGCTCTTTCCCCAGCAGAGACCGGTTCCGTTGTCCAGAACGACACAGGTGGTATGCCCACCGGCATTAATCGAGATTGGAGTGGCGCCGGCAGGCAACAAAACTTGGGCTGGAGCGTTCCTGCCATCATTATCACCGACTCCAAGTTGGCCGAAGTCGTTCTCCCCCCAGCACCAGGTAGTCGAGTCGTCTGCAATCGCGCATGTGTGCCTGAGGCCGGTTGTGAAAGTAACGACGTTTCTATTCAGAACTGAGGGCCCATGAGGATTCAGGCAAGCCCCAAAGCAACTGATGTGCCCGTGTCCTATCTGCCCGGCCGTGTCCAGCCCCCAGCAGTAGACGGACCCGTTGGAAAGAGCGCACGAGTGGTCCCCATCGGGGCTTGTCTCTTCGATATCGGCAAAACAGCAGTTATTCTCGTTCAGTTCATTTACTCCGACCGGCGTATACTGATTTTGTTGACCATCGCCATTCCCTAGAGACCCGTTTTCTGCCTTCCCCCAGCACTTCATTTCGTTGTTGTCTAATACCGCGCAGGTATAGCCATTGGATGCCCCGAGTGCAGTTAGGGAGTGGATAGATCCTACAGTAGAGCCTGGCATATTGAGACCTGAATGGGTTTCCATTGATACTGGCTCCTCCTCAAGGACTTCCCTTCCATGTTGCTGCAGTCCCATGGATAATGACATTCCCAGAAATAGTAGGGCAATAGTCATGGCTAGAGTTCTGGTATGTTCAATGCGGGTGCTCATGGCTGTCGAAGCAGAATGGGTGTATTAACGGTTTTTTCATCAATGGGAATTGTCCACTGCTATGGTCAAACTAATTTGTGACATGCTACACGGATGGTCATGCAGAATAGTGGCGCGTCTGTTGAGTCGTTCCTGTCCGACAACTGCCCGCCTATGGGAATCTATGAGACGCTGTACTCCTTCAGGGACTCGTTCGGCAGTTTCATGGGGACCGAAGGCACTCATCCGTGGTCACAGGGATTTCCCCTCACCACCCCTCTGGATAGGTTTGGAGGCCCTCCACTTCCAGACAGTGTAGACGTAACTTGGGAGGATCGGTTCTACCCCAAAGCTTGGGGCCACCCGGATTTGCGAGAAGCAATTGCAGGATACTACAATGATCAGTATGGATCGAAAGTGCAGCCTGAGAATGTGATGGTCTTCGCCGGAGGGAGGCCGGGGATATACACTGTTCTCGCATTCCTCAAGGATCATGTCCAGGTAAGGATTGGGAACATCGAGTGGCCTGCATATCTTGATATTCTTGAGCAGACCGATACGGATTTCCAGATAGTCCCGTTCACTAAGGGAAATGGCTTCCACCCAAGCAATGAAGAGTACTTCGATAGATCGGGTCTGAATGCTAAGACGAGCCTGATGCCGATTATCTCGAATCCTCAGAACCCTTCCGGACAGACAAGATGGGGGGACGAGTTGAGGGATCTGATCAGATTGGCGGAGGGCCCGAAAAACGGCATCCTTCTTGATGAGGCTTACGAGATGTTTCACTCCCCTTCGGTAAGTGGTATTCAGTTCGTAGAAGACCTAGATAACAGCAACGTGTTTATCGCAGGGGCCTGTACAAAGGGATTGCAATCCCCCGGGATAAGAATTGGTTGGATTATCTCAAGTAGGAAGAACATTGAGACCCTGTCAAACTTCTCTAGCTTCGGCATGGGTGGAGTTAGTCATCCTTCACAGAACTATGCAGTCAAGCTCCTGGAGCCTGGAAGAGTGAAGAAGGCTAGAAAGGCAGTCGAGGAGCACTATAACTGGCAGAGGGAAAGATATGGCAAGGCATTCGAGGAAATGGGACTTGGAGTGTTCACTGGAGATGGGGGATTCTATCACTGGCTAGAGTTGCCTGAAGGAATGACAAGTTCCGAGTTAAACAAACGACTTTTCAAACACGGTGCAGCAATTCTCTGCGCTACAGACTGCGATATGGCACGTCCACATTCGAAAGATCCTAGTTATGAGTCACCTTATTCGCGATTCTTCCGATTTTCATTCGGTCCTTTGCTACCTGAAACATTTGATTCGGATATCGAGTTATTTAGAGGCGTTTTCGAGAATTACAGAGAAGAGCTTCAAATGTGAATTTGGTCAAATCCTTAAGTGATGGATTTCCTCCAAGCGTCGTGGCGACAGGACCAACCGCACAACAGGCTGCTAAACTGGCCAAGGCAACGTACACTCAATTCTTGGAAGAGCCGGAGCGTTCGAAGCAAATCGCCAATATTCCGAAGCTACTGAAGAAGTTCGAAGGAAACTATGGAACTATGGTCAAGGGACTCCAGAAGAAGTATGGAAAGGTTACCAAAAAGTCATCGGAGCCTGAGCCTGAGCCTGCGGCTGAACCAGAGCCTGAGCCTGAGCCTGAGCCTGCGGCTGAACCAGAGCCTGAGGAGAAGACCAAGAAGAGTAAGAAGGCAGTAGATCCAGCAGAGGCGAAGGCCAAGGAAGCCGAAGCGAAGGCCGAAGCTGCAGCTGCTAAGAAGGAGCTGGAGGCTGCTAAGAAGGCACAGATGGGGGATGCAAAGAAGGCTGCTAAGGAAGCAAAGGCAGTTGCTAAGGCAGAAGTGGAGGCGAAGAAGGCCGAGGCTGGAAGAAAGGCTGCAGAGAAACAAGCAAAGGCTGCTAAGAAGGCTCTAGATGAGCTGAAGAGTTCCTCCAAGCTTTCCCCTGAAGAGCTTAAGGCAAAGGAGAGCGAACTAAAGGAGAAGGCAAAGACGGAGACAGTTGCTGCAAAAGAGTTCGGTAAGGAAGCCAAGGATGCAATGGCCGAGGCCAAGAAACTGGGAACCGAGGTTGCCAAGGAAGGGAAGGCCGCAGCAAAGGCCGAGGCGGAACTGAAGAAGGCCGAGATGGAGAGAAAAGTAGCAGAGAAGCAAATCAAGGCCTCTGGGAAAGCGAAGTCGAAGGCAGAACAACAACTCGAGGAATTCCGTGCCAAGCGTGAGCTTGCGGAGTCGAAGATGGAGAGCACCATGGCCAAGAAGAAGGAAGCACTTGAGGCTTCCAAGGCAGAGGCTGAGGAGGCGAAAGGCGCGCTCAAGGACGTCAAGGACCAGATGAAGACCGAGATGGCTGCTGCCAAGGCTCTGGAGAAGGAAGTCAAGGCCAAGCAAGCAGAAATAGCGAGAGTGGAGCAAGAGGCAAAGAAAGCAGAGGAACAGAAAATCAGAGTCCAACAAGAGATAGAGGATAGTCACAAGTTCAAGTCGGAGACAACTAAGAAAGCCGAGGAGGTTGAGCAGGAGATAGAGAAGATCCAAAGCGAGATGAAAGGGAAGGAGGAGGCTCTTGTCGGAGTCGAGACAGCTGCTATGAAGGCCGAGAGGGAAGCGGCACATGCAGATTTGAAGCTCAAGGCAAACCTCATGGAAAGAGAGGAGTTGATCTTAGAGAGGGTCAGCCTCAAGGCTGTTCAGGTAAACTGGGCTCAGATTGGAGAAGCAGAGGGCCAGAGGCCAGATGATTTGACCCGGATACAAGGGCTGGATGAGTTCGCGCAAAAGAAGCTCAATGTCCTAGGAATTCATACCTATGACCAGATTTCTAGGATGGATCCAGTTACCGCGGAGGTAGTTAACGACGCTATGGAGTTCACACCTGGTAGAGTTACCAAGATGATGTGGGTCCAGCAGGCCGTCCAACTGATGGCGGAGAGAGGCCGCTAGTCCTCGATAGGGGCGTATATCTTGAATCCGCTAAGTGGCGGAGTATAGACATGCAAATTGATTAGATTGGTTCTTTCCTCATTTGAGACTCTATGGATATCTGGCTCCTCGGCTGCACAAACCTCGCCCGGGAGGTACCTCCTGTCTGAAATTGGATACGCCAAACCTTCCTTGTTGGTCTTGTATACTGTCTCTGTTGAAACCCCTGAGACAATCAAGAATGCGCAGTCGCTTCCAGTATGATCGTGGATCGGTGTGTCCTGGCCTGGTGTCCAGCATATCGCCACGAGTTCGTAGTGCTCATTCTTCTTGATCACATTCCTCTGATAGCCGTCCTCGGAATACCCTATGCAATCCTGCAGTGCATCGACGTTGACTTCCAACGAAGACAGGCGAGCATCTAGCTCGTCCAGACCGGGCCTTCTGTCGATTTCGTCCAGCCATTCGGTGAGGTTCCTGAGGGAGTCACACTGGGACAGGAGTGTGGAGCGCTCCTCTTCGGACAAGGGGGCCTGGGTAACCACGTACCTCGCAGAGGGGCTCGATTCAAGACTCTTCTTGCCAGACTTAGGCCGGGCAATCAAACCCCTACTAACCAACTAAAGGCAGTTGGCCGGTGATCTTGTCTATCTGGTCCCTGGACCCTGGACCTATTCCAACCACTGTTTCGGTTCCAGGAGGAATTTCGGTATGTCCTGCATCGGTGACAAGGTGACATACCAGACCTGCCTTCTTCGCCCTTGAATGGACTTGCTTGAGCGAAACTAGATCCGGGACCTTGCACACAATTTTCCTAGCGCCTCTTCTCAGATACTGATCCAGAGTTCGGGGGTTCTTTCTCTTTGCAGAAAGGACGCACTCTGCTGATGCATGTGCGCATTGTGCAGCAAGCTTGCCCTTCGATAACTGCAAGTCCTGTCTAGTGACAAGGACCATGGTGAGTTCTTCAGTTGGCGACACCATTTCTCACCGCTTCCAATGCCTGAGAAGACCGATGTCGCGACATCATCTCTCCGAGCGGAGTGGCCATCCATGCAACGAAGAGTATGTTCCCAAATGCATGATAGAGATCGAACACTAGGCCATTTAGGAGGTAGGGTACTAACATAGAAAGGTCATTATTGAGGAGGATACTAAGTGAAACGAACCAGTTGAAAGCGAGCCCTGATAGTGCTGCAATTACTGCTAGAAGATTGATTCTAGGTCTCTCGTTGACGACTAGTTTTTCAGAGATTAGAGCGCCAAAAGTGCCTATAGCTCCCCACCCAATCACTTGGAAGATAGTCCACGGGCCATGCCCCATGAAAATTACATTAGAAGCTAGGGCGATGGTTGCTGCGAGTGCAATAGCGCGTGGAGCTCCGAAGTAAACACCTGTGAGAAGAACTAGTACGCTAACAGGCTGGACGTTCGGTATCGGCTCCAATAGGACTCTTCCTGAAACTCCGAAAATGGCTAGAAGAATCAGGACCCCCCATTGGCTCTCGTCCCTGAGCGATCTTTCGCTCCTTATTAGCGAGAAAACGATTATTGAGAGAACGGCCAAATTCAGAGAAAGGGTCTGAATCGGTGAAAGAGAGACGTTGTGAAAGTCGTACAAAGTTCCGCCCCGTTCCTCTGTCCCGACCTCACCACTTCATAGTTCCGAAGGTATTACCAGGTTCCGACGCTCCATTCGATGACATCTCCCTCTGACATCACCAGATCTCCTATGCCTACCATCGAAGCAGCACCATTGTGATCGAGGTGCCAATATGCTCCGTTGAAGTCGCCGGTCAACGTGTCTGCGTTCAGTCCTCCGATTGTATGAACGAATGCTCCCCATTGTCCGACATCGTACCCTACAGAGAGATGGCCATGTCCCATTCTAGTTGATGACATCATGAAATCTAAGCCATTGGAGTACCCATCAAAGCCTCCGAGGCAAGCTCCCGTCCTGTTCAGGTTCTCGTTTGTTCCGATTACATCGCCATTTCGATCAATCATGGTCACACCTAGGCTGAATTCTGAATGTGGAGACTCTGTTGGAAAATAGATGCAGAGGACTTGATTATCCACCCAATCTGATGGAAGACCATGATGCGATGACTGGTTATCTTCGACATATTTCGTGGTTTCTTCTGCTAACCTATCCTGTAAGGATGGGGCAATAAGTAACAGTGTAACTAGCATAACAATAGAAGCAGGCTTAATCCAGTCTGACATGGAGTATGTCCTACCAATGTAGAGTCTATCAAGGTAGTCGTGAGTTCATAAATTTACCAAACTAAATTATTATTCAATCATCCCTGAAATTCTTTCCTTGAGAATCTGGCTGACAATTTTTCCATCCGCCGAGCCCTCGAGCTTCTGCATCACCATCCCCATCAGTGGTCCAATTGCACCCATCCCCCTCTCTTTAACAAAATCAGAACGATCTCTGAGTATCTCATCCACCGCCTCCTCAACAGATGACTTATCGGCTGGAACGAAACCTCTTGATTCTGCTTCGGACAACATGAAGGCAACAATTCTCTCAATTTGGCCCTCCTGTGATTCCACTAGAAGGGCCTCTGCTCCCTCTCGCGTTAGAAGGCCCTCCTCTCTGAGGTGAACTGTCGCAGCTAGGGAGTTTGGTTTTGAGGTGCCACTCTCTAGGATTGCGCTTGCCCATGCCTTAGCTGGAAGTTTCAGAGGGCCCTCGATGCCCTCGAAGAGTAAGTCATCGATCTCCCCGTTTAGCAATGCCTCCTCCTGATTTTTCGATAGCCCTAGACCGGATAGTCTATCCTTCCTCTCCTGAGCAGAAAGTGGAAGATTTCTATTGATTGATTCCCACCTCTCTGGTGAGATTTCCAAGACCGGTATGTCAGTCTCAGGATACATCCTAGCACCACCTGGAAGAGGCCGTAGTGCCGTTGTGGTTCCGTCTTCTGGCTTCCCCTTCCGTATCACTACGTTCCTTACCTCGCGGGGTATGCGATGGAAGGCTAGTCGTGCTCTGTCAATGACTGCCTCTAGTGCCAACTCAGCCTGCCACTTTGGAGCCATGCACAGAACGAAAGCATCTACTTCTGAGAGAGACAGTCGACTCCTGACTGATTCGACCTCAGATTGCGAAATCCCGTAGGCTGGGAGTTCGTCTGAATGGAAGATTCCCGACACCCCAGCAAGCTTGGCGGCACTCGCGAGCTCCCTACCCAATCTTGGTAACTGTGAGCCATGTTCGTCCATTTTCTTGCTTCCGATCTTATCTGAGAATCCTGGAAGGGAGATTCCAAGAATACAGGAGCCGTTATCCAAGGACTTAGACACCATTTCTGATTCGCATTCTGAAAAGCATTCTGTGATGTCGTGAGTGGAAAAGGGGATCCTCTTCTCCGTAGCGAGTTTCACTCTGTTCTCTACTGGTCTAGAATCCGAGTCCCTATCTGGAGGAAGGGGGGGCAGGGAGGAGTCTCTTCTCAGATCGTTAGCCAGACGGTAGAAGTGAAGTTGACGAGCCATCTCCAATCGAATAATTCTAGGAATCCAGTCTAGGTCTTGGCATCCTTTGATTTCAACCCTGTCTCCACAAGAGATGCTGACATTGAGGTCTTGTCTGATTGATCCTAGCCCCCTCCTGACCCTACGGGTTTCCCTGAGTAGTTGTCCGAGTGCTAATGCAGTCTCCTTAGCATGCTCCGGGGAGCGGACATCTGGGGCTGTTGCCACTTCTACTAGAGGTACTCCCAGTCTGTCTAGATTGTACACTACGGTTTCCCCAATGGCGGTCCTCTTTGTCTCCAGCTTCCGAGCAGAGTCCTCCTCCAACGAAATCACATCGATTCCAACCTGACTAGAGTCGGCCTGTATTTGGCCGTCCGTAGCGACGATTGTGGTCCTTTGAAAACCACTGGTGTTAGATCCGTCCACGACAGTCTTCCTCATCACTTGCAGGTTCGGGATGGGTTTCGCCTCCATCAGGGCAGCCATGGTGAGAACAACATCTACTGCCTCGGAGTCATGGTTTCTTGGTGGCGACTCGTCCAACTCGATGAGCCCAGCATTGGGAGATTGGACATACTCGAATGTCCGATTCCTCCTTTGCTCGAATCTAGCTGCAACGTCCGTCCCTCCTCTTTCTCCCTGTGAAGCTCGAAGCCTTCTGGTGGAACGTGGCCAGTCATGAGGGATATCCTCGGACTTGTATTCGTATAGTTCGCTTGGCATTCTCGAGTGTAGTTTGTCAGTTGCCAGCTGCTGGTGTATCTCTAATCCGCACATGAATCCTAGAGAGACTGGATCAAGTGTCTCGGGGTTGGTTACTTCTCCAATTGGCTCCATGTGCAATACCATCGGAGGGGGTTGTACTCATAGGCTCAACGGGGGAAACGGTATGTTTCTGTCCTTGGTTCGTACAACTGCCCCCCCTCAATCATCTTGCTTAGTACGCGGTCTACCTCATTCTCGGTGATTTTCTTCGAGATTGCCATATTGTAGATGTCGACGAGTGTAGCCTCTCCCTTTTCCTCGCAGATATCTGCTATCATGTTCATTATTGCGCGGTTGTTTACTCGAACTCTGGGGGAAACCCCGGAATGAATCTCTGATTCGTCCTCAATACCTGACTCTTCCCTCCAGTGCTTGAATACGGCTAGCGCCACCTCGGCATTCTCGACGGTGGCCGTTTCCTGGAGGTGCATCCTTGCATGAGCCTCCGTGAGTCGGATTAGTGCCTCTAGTGCTCTGGCCGTGATTGGAATTATTGATTCCTTATCCCCGAACTCGTGATCGCCCCTTCCTTCATCCTCGCGACCGAAGGACTGTCTCTCCTCCGTGTAGTACTTGAGGATCGCATTCTTTGCCTCTTGATCCAACTGAGGGTGTACTGTTCTCTTTGCGAACGCTATGTACTTCCTAAGGAAGTCCTGGCTAAGATGCTCCTTCCTCCCGTTTTCAGGTTTGACGATATAGGATCCTTCCTCGTTATCGGATGAGGCTAGCTCGATTGAGTTCTCCATCAAAGTCTCGCTCTTGCCGGTGGTCCGGTTGTCCAGTATGTGCCTGGCTATCCTCTCATCGTCGTGAATCCTGACCTCATCTCTCATCATCCAGATGATATCGAATCTCGAAGCCAGTGCAGGAGCGAGTCCGGTCTCTTCGTATGCCCTCATCACGCTGGTGTTCTTGTGCCTCTTCGTGAACCTGCCCTCCTTTGGATTGGCGGCTGCAAGGATCGCACATCTGGAATTGAGAGTAGCCGTTATCCCTCCCTTCGCCACGTGGACCTTCTGCTGCTCCATAGCTGGGTGCATCATCCTAGTGTCATCGGTAGATATCTTGTCGAACTCGTCTATTGCGGCTAGTCCTCGGTCGGAGAGAGGCAGCACTCCTGCCTCTAGGGCGAATCGCCCATCACCGAATGCGTCCCTGACTGCTGCTGCTGTAAGCCCTGCTCCGGAGGTCCCTCCACCGGTAGCGAATCTTCCCCTCGGAGAGAGATTAGAGATGAATGTGAGTAGTTGTGACTTGGCTACTCCCGGATCCCCCATGAGCAGAATGTGAATATCTCCTCTGGATCTAGTCTTATCGTTCAGCCTTCGTGAGACTCCACCGAATAGTTGCAAGGCGAGCGAGCGCTTCACCAGACCTATGATGCCTGTAGAGAAGATTGAGGGGGCTATCGATTGCTGGATTAGGGGCATGAGGTCATCTCTCTTCGAAACCTCGAGGATTCTTTCTCTGTCCTCCTCGTCAATCGATATCTCTGTGAATGGAGTGCTCTCGTGCTCAGAGCTAATCAAATGGAAGATCACATCGAACATAGGGGTCTTTTTCCTATTTCTTACCTCACTTCTGACGACTGGGATAACGTTCGCAGTAATCCTCTCTCCGGGGAGGTGATTGTTGACTTGGTCCCCCTCGATTAGCACCATCCCTCTCCTGGGCTGGGCCCCGCTTGGCACATACTCAGGTTGTTCCTGGATCTCTATCCATTGATTGTTTACCATTCTTGAGCTGAGGAGGACTAAATCAAATCGAGTCTCGTTTTTGCTGCTTCCACACCCTCCAAGTGCCTGCGGACAGTTTAGTGGTTCTTTCAGCTCTCTCTCGTTTTCTTGATCGATTTCTATGTCATGACCGCAAGACTCGCACTTGAAGACGGCCTTGTGTATTCTGGGCTTTATTTCGGAAATCTTCGTCACTATGACATCGACACTACGGAGTTTGTCAATGTCTGAGCTTCCTATTTCTCTTAGGGGCACTCTGATGTCTCCGGGTAGCTCTCCGACCCGTAGTAATGCATCGATATCCTCTCCCCTCTCCCTACAAATCTCCATCAGTGTCTTGGAACCTGCAGAAAGAATCTGCTTTGGGTACTGGAGTACATCCTCTGCAAATTCAGGGTCAAAGGTCTGTATTTCGTGGAATGGGATAGAGAGGTAAGGGAAGTTTGACTGACGAGACAGCAGAGTCATCACCTCAGACTCCTTTGCCTCCTCTAGGAATGTCCTCCATCTGGCCGAAGCATCGTGTGCTGCCATTGTCATTTTTGTCACCGGGCTTTGCGACTCGGAAGGCACGGCCTATGAACAGTATGGTCGTATTTTCCAACCCCCTTACTTCCGGTGGAGAATTGTAGTGCTCTCAGAGTGCATTTGCGTACTTTTTTGACTTCTACTGCAAGACAGAAAGCGAGTCCTCCAGACTGATTTGGAAAAGGTGAAATTGAAGTCTAGAACCCTAATGGATTGGCATGGAATATCGACGACTAGGAAGAGACCTATTCGTGAGACTGGATAAGGGCGAGGAGCTACATGACGCGATAAGGGGCCTTAGCGAACATAGAATCAGCACAGCAGCGATCACCAGTGGGATAGGCAGGATTAGGGGAACTGTCATTGGATTCCTCGACTCTGAGGGTGTTTATCAGAAGGTAAGATTGGAGGAGCCAATGGAGTTGCTCTCCATGCAGGGGAATCTGGCTCCTGGACCTGATGGCCCTTTCACGCACATCCACATAGTAGCCTCGGATGACAGCCATATCGTAAGAGGTGGGCACCTCTTCGAGGCTACCGTGGAAGTCACTGCGGAGATACACCTGAGAATACTAGGAGAGAATGAGGCTTCCATGGTAAGAGAGGCTACAGAAAGCGAATTCCTGAGACTCTCGTTCTGTGATTTGGAGGGTTAGTCCTGCGAGTGCTTTTTGCACATGGATTCGAAGGTAGTCCAACTGGTTCCAAACCTACCTTCATGAAGGAGGCTCTGGGATGGAAAGTGACGGCACCGAAAATGTCGGAGCTAGGATGGAGCATCGCTAGTCAGACTGACGTCCTAGTCAAGCACTTGGACGAAGAGGAGTATGACTTGGTTGTCGGATCTTCCATGGGAGGGCTAGCGGCGGCAAATGCATCATCAATGAGGCCTCACAAGGACATCAGGCTACTGTTGATAGCTCCTGCATTCGGACTTGCTGAGAATTGGGAAGAGATGGAAGAAACCGGTAGGAGCGCATGGAAAGAAACAGGGGAGAGGAGATACACGGGCTACGAGTTAGATATCGTTCTCCCATGGGAATTTATGGAATCTGCAGAGAAGATGTCGTGGCCGACTCCCGCACATCCAACTGCCATAATGCACGGAAGGTTCGATGAGGTCGTTCCCATTAGCTATTCTCGTAAGGTCGAAGAATCCTGCAAGAACGTTACTCTATACGAGACGAATGACGGACATAGGATGAAGGACTCATTGAGCCTTATCCAGGAAATTGTATCCGAGCTCACGGACGGGTTTGTTAGTAATCCGAATGAAGGGGAGAAGATTGAGGTACAGAGGGAACTATCGCAGGAGGTGAGCGATGCGGGGGAGGTGCCTGATCTCGAGATCGATGGCGATTCGGAGGAAGATATCGAACGGCTAGAGGCCGAGATGAAGAAGCTGGAAGAACAGATGGCTGAGAAGAAAGAGAAGCTTGAGGCCTCGAAGAAAGAAGCTCGTATAGAGGAGTTGGCTCAGGAGAAGGAAGAGGAGGAAATCGAAAGAGAGCTCCAGTCAATGGAGGCTAGCGAGGCGGTTCAGAAGGCAGAGAAAGAGGTTGAGAGAGCTAGAGCAGAGGCAGAGGAGGCTACCAAGAAGGCAGAGGTCGAGGAGGCAGAGGCAGAGGAGGCCCGACTAATCGCAGAGATGGAGGAGGAAGAGGCACAGGAGGCAAAGGCCGAAGCTGCCGCTGCAAAGAGGAAGCTGGCAGATGCAATCCTGAAGGCAGAGATCGCTGGCAAGGACGTAAAGGGAATCACTTCAGAGGCAGAGAATGAGAAGAGAGAGTTGCTAATCCTTGAGAGGGTGGGCAAGAGAAGGGAGTCAATAGACTGGAAGAAGATAGGAGATTTCGTAGGCAGCTCATATGACGATCTGACATTGATAAACGGGATAGACGAGTTCACCCAGAAGAAACTCAATTCGTTGGGAGTGTTCTCCTACGAGCAGTTGTCCAGAATGGACTCGACTATAGCGAAGGAGGTGAATGACGCGCTTGAGATGCTACCAGGGAAGGTCATCGAGATGGATTGGACCAAGCAGGCGATTACAATGCTCGAGTTGAAGGGGGTCGAAAAGGCGTCTTCTAGCATCATCGAAGATGAGGGCGATGAAATCTTTGCAGACCTGAGTGCGGCTCAGATAAAGTGGGCCCAGATAGGGAAGGCTGGAGACAGGAAGTCGGATGATCTGACTCAAATCAAGGGAGTGGATGCTGAGACTCAGAAGAAGTTGAAAGTCCTGGGCATAAGGACCTACGAGCAACTCTCCAGAATGGATTCAGAAACCGCAGAAGCTGTGGATGGCGCGTTAGGTTTGATGCCTGGGAGGGTCTCGAAGATGATGTGGGCACAGCAGGCAAAGGCTCTGATGGATTGATGGGGTACTAATGGTCCTCTTTGGATCCAAGGAAGTACTCCCCTATCTCGGGATCGGTCAGGATGTGCTGGGCGTCTCCCGTGTGAACTACCTTCCCATTGGAGATGATGTACCCTCGATCGGATCTAGCGAGAGAGAGCCTGGCATTCTGCTCAACTATGAGAATGGTAATTCCCCTATCTCTTAGCGAGTCGATACTCTGGATTATCTGCTGCTGGTACAGTGGGGAGAGGGCAGCCGTGGGCTCGTCCAGCAGTAGGAACTTGGGGTCCGAGATTAGAGCCCGAGATATTGCCAGCATTTGCCTCTCGCCGCCGGATAGTGAGGCGGCAAGATCATACTCTCTGTTCCTTAGATCAGGGAACATCTCGAGGGATCTCTCAATCCTCTCATTGAGGGTTTGCTTCGGGAGCGAGTTTCCGCCCATCTGCAGATTCTCAAGAACAGAAAGGGAAGGGAACACATTGTCAACCTGTGGGACGTAAGCGATTCCATGGTTCACCAGTTGGTCGGCCCTCCACCCGGAGATGTCTTGCCCCCTGTACGCGATTCCGCCCCCATAGTAGGTAGCGATTCCGAATATTGTCTTAATCAGTGTCGACTTTCCACAGCCGTTTGGCCCAATTATCGTGACGAACTCGCCTTCCTCGACATACATATCGATACCGTAGAGGATCTGCACGGAGCCGTAGCCTCCCTCTAATCCGGACACTTCGAGTACCTTGGTCACTCCTCTCCCTCCGACGGTTCTCCTGCCGCACCTAGGTACGCCTCGATTACCTCTTTGTTTTCCTTCACCTCGTCCGGGGTTCCCTGCATCAGCACCTCTCCCTCGTTCATGACCACGATCCTGTCGACTCCCTGCCTGAGGATGAAGTCCATGTTGTGCTCGATAATCAGAACCGATATCCCAGTCTCGTCGACCATAGTCCTGAGATTGTTGAATATCTTCATCGCCAGTGGTCCAGCCACTCCCGCTACTGGCTCGTCGAGCAGAAGCAGGCTCGGATCCCCCATCATCGATCTCCCGATGTCCACAAGCTTGCTCTGGCCACCAGAGAGGTCGCTCGTTAAATTGTGGGCCATATGGGGCACCTCCAGTTGGTCTAGGGTAGAGTACGCCTTTCGCAGTCTCTCGACCTCCATATGACTGTGACTTGGGAATAGTAGAGATCTGAGTCGTTCCATGATTGTAAGCCCGAATTGGTTTCTAGGCGGTACCAAGTCGTTCTCGATTACAGTCATCTCCCTCCATAATCGAGTATCTTGGAATGTACGCGTGAGACCGAGTTTCTGAATCTGGTCGGGCCTCATGTTCGTGACGTCATTACCGAAAAGGGAGACCTTGCCACCTGTCTTGCCTAGAAGGCCGCTTATGCAATTGAAGGTGGTAGACTTACCACAGCCATTGGGCCCGATTAGTCCGACAAACTCCCCCTCGCCTATTTCGAAGGATACGTCATTGACCGCGATCAGGCCTCCAAACTCCTTTCGGAGACCTTCGACTTTCAGAACT
This sequence comes from Methanobacteriota archaeon, assembly GCA_029977385.1. Classification (GTDB taxonomy): domain Archaea; phylum Thermoplasmatota; class Poseidoniia; order Poseidoniales; family Thalassarchaeaceae; genus UBA36. The sequence continues at coordinate 62,544 of JAPOKZ010000001.1, read as the reverse complement.
GCATCCATCAGTCTTGCCTCCCTGATGGTCTTGCAGGTCTGCTAGGGACCTCTGGTAGGAGTCCCTTCGGATTGAACATGAGTGAGAATAGCATCAAGGAGCCGACTAGGATCAATCGGATGTAAGACATGTCGCCTCCAGCAACAGTAATTTCTCCGGCATAGTTTGCTGCTGGGGCCAATGCCCTAAACCCATCCATGAAAAGGGCGGTGAAAGCAAAAATCATAGCTCCGAATGCACCGAACTCCACTATCCTACTGGATCGTGACAAAATTCCAATCATGAGAATGGCCAGGAAGAGCCCGGTCACCTCCCATTGTTCAGTAACGAGCCATATGAACAACTCATCGATCCTAGTTGCGGTCCCATATAGGGGCAGGTCGGGGGTTGAGGCCACTGCGAGAACACTGAATACGTAACCCGACATCACGATTATCGAGGCACCTATCAGCATCCCTCTGTTATTTGCAGAACCGCCGATAATGAATGCTGCCCAGACTAGGAAGGTGGAGCCTGCTGGAGACATGAAGGTCGGACTCAGAGCCGAGAGCTTCCAAACCCAGATTGCCCCTGCGAGAGCGCATATGCCCGCACCCAAAGCCAGACTAGTCGCCTTGTGCCTGAGAACATCGTGACCGTGGTGCTGGGCAACATCCTCATCCTCTCTGATAGCTTTGAGAATCCTCCCCCACGGGGATGAGAGTAGTCTCGATAGGAGAATCCACACGATAGCCACCGCCCCGACAGAGAACACCGCCAAGAGTAGGGAGTACGGGGCTGGCTCTCCCCCCAGAGATAGGATTTCCGACACGGTATTCGAAGGGGAGTCGAGTGTGGGGTTCGCCCACTTGCAGTAGTCCGGACTGATGAATTGCTCCTCGGGGCCGGTCTTGACATCTCCACAGAACCACCACTCCTTGAGAGGGAGTGGGAAACTTCCGATTCCTATGGCGGATTTTACTGGCCCTGTTCTGAGCAGTGGCTCTGCGGAAAGCAGTATCCTGACAACTTCACCGAGTGATATCGTAACAATGGCGAAGTAATCGGTCCTGAGGCGCGCGGTGGGATAGGCCAGGCCCCATCCGATTGCTGCTGATAGCAACACGGCAAAGATAGTGGCAGGTAGAATTCCCCAACCGTATCCGTAGTAGTTTTTCGGGGCCGAGAGGATAGCGACGGTTATCGCACCTACACCGACGAAGAAGATTATCCCAAAGTTGACCATTCCAGTGTAACCGGTGTGGAGGTTGAGAGCGAAAGACATCAGAACGAATACGCAGATTGTAGAAATTACATTGGATGACTGGTATATCTTGTCCCACCTGAATGTGTCTGGACTGCCTGTGATGGGTAGCCACCAGATTAGCCAGATTACGAACAGCATCATCAATGAGAACGCGAACCACGAGCCTCTTTCGCCCTCTCTACCATATGGGTCGCTCAGGCTCTGAAGCCTATCTGTGTCGATCTTATTGAGTTTCTCCGCTAGCGCGGACCTAATCTTGCCAGAGAAGTTGGATAGGGTTTTCGATATGGATTGGCGGGCCTTATCCACGAGTTCAGAGTGCGCGTTGTTGATGATAGAAATTCTATCTGAGAGCTTGGAGATTATCGCTCTGAACTCCTTCCTGATTGGGCTCAGCATGGAGGACACATTTGTTACATGAGGGATTGTGTTCTTGCGAGGTTCCCCCTCTCCACTGAATAGCCGAATTCCCTGCCATATGGCAATCATCCATAGGAGTATTGGAACCCATGGCCAGAGTAAATCGGATATATCCGAGAGCAGGTTTACGAGTTGTAACTCCGTTTCCATGAGATCATACCATTTCTGATCCTGTTCTCTAGGGAGATCAAAGAGAAATGGGGAGTGTTCTATTGACAGGGAGGAACCCTCGGACCCCGTGATAAGTTCCAAGTTCGAGCCTACGCCACTGGACTTGCACTCGTGAGAGCATGCACCGTCGGCTATTGAGTTCCCACCGATGAACCCGAGGATTCGATGTAGCACATAGGATCCGATTGCTATTATTGAGAAATTCTGTGCCTTATCCGATCTTCCTCTTGCCCAATGATGGACTCCAAGGATGCCTGTAGGGAGGATGGCCAGGGCTGCAACTATCCCAGGATTTGGATCCTTCCTGTCTCTCCGGCTCCGGATCCTCTCCCTCTCGATGCTCCACCTCTCCCAAGCATCTCCCAATCCCTTGGGGAGAACAATGAGGATAGCTATCAGGAAGATATAGGGTATGACTCCGGACATTGCAGAGTATCCCGACCTTTCGAGCGGGTTGCCTACTCCGGTCAGGATGGGGGTTGACGAGGCCCTCACGAATCCGACCAGCAGAGAAGCGACGATTGCACCACTAACCGATCCGATCGTACCCAGAACAATTACCGCGAATGCGGGAAGCAAGATGGTGAATCCGGTGACAGGGTTGAACAGGAGCGTGACAGAGAATATCGCACCACCTGCGCCAGTCACTCCAGCAGATAGGAATGCGCTGGTCTGCTGAACCCTCTCAACATTGATTCCGCTACTTGCGGCTAGTTCTGGGTTGTCAGCCACTGCCCTCATCCTCATTCCGAGCCTGGTCTTGTTAAGGAGTAGAACTAGCATAGCTACCGACAGGAAAACCACCACAGGCAGCGACCCATTTGCATATGACAGGTTGAAACTGAGGGGGGTTACGCAGTCGATCGAGTGGTCGTAAACCTCCATCAACGGCTTTGATTCGGAGACAATTCGACTCAGTATTGGCTCCCCGGTCCCTGCATCTACGCCTGTCTGCTCGCAGTTCAACTGGGAATAGCTGCCAGAGGCAGGGTCTCTATCACCGAGATTCAGCCTGACCCATGTGGTAGGTAGTTCCCATTTGGATGTCCGACTAGTGAAATCAGCATCCGGGAAGAATCGTTCTTTGCTGCTGGAGAATCTCAGGAAATACAGCGACCTCAGGATGAGTGCGACGCCGAGGGATGCGATCATCATCACCTGCGGGCTTGCATCCCTGATCCTGAATCCCCTGTATACTGCTCTGTCAATGATAACCCCGATTATCCCAGTGAGGACGAAGGCGAATACGACTGTTCTGATTAGGAGAGACCAGGCGATAACTCCGTCTGATGGAGCCTCGCTTAGTACGTAGTAGTGCTCGCTCCAACCCAATATCAACCCAAAGAACATCCCGACCATGTATAGCTCGGACTGGGCGAAGTTGCCGTATCTCTGCACCTTGTAGGTGAGGGTTAGCCCTATTGCAATGGAGAGGTAGGTGGCAGCCCACATTAGTGTCGAGGTTCCAAGAGAGGTGAGGTCGAAGGTTATTGACGCGCTCTTTTCCTGTCCTTGGAGAAGCATTTCTATTGTTAGGATAACGAGGGCGAATAGCAACGCGGGGGATGTTATGACTGCCACTCTCCGGAGGGTATCCAGCATCGGTGAGGGGTTTGCAGGCATCTCTAGGACTATCTTCACCATAGCGAACCCACATGAGAGTGACTGTACTATCTGTAGAAGCCACACCATGTCGTTTGGGATTGATCCCAGAAGAAGCCTATCCAGGATGTTGAGGGTTCCGAAGCCAAATAGCAGGCCTAGAACGAGAGCGTCGAAGAGCAGGAGAGGGGCCAGAGGTGCTTTGCCACCTAACATAACAAGACCGTGAGCAGGTTATGTTGCATTAAAGTTGAGTTGGGGCAGTGCGGCGGGAATAATCCCGCCGCACTGCTTTACGTATCCCTGTTTTCAGTTCTTAGCTTACTCAGCAGGCTGATCGGAGATTACCCCATCAACCCAAGCCTGAGAGCAGTTGAAGCTGACCGTGCCGTCTGAGGCAACATCGAAGGTTCCGATGCAGTACCCTGTACCAGCAACATCTCCGTTAGCCATGAACGACATGGTGCCGGAGGCTCCATTGAAGCCTTGTCCAGTGACCTGAATCGCCTGTGCCGCTGTGATCGGTGCGTCGGTGCCTGCTGCCGCTAGGAAAGCGAAAGCAGAGAGCCCCATTATCACAGATGCGTCGAAGGCGGACTCGGCGAACTGTCCCTTGGGGACCGATGCGCCTGTAGTCAGGTTTTCTGCTGGGCAGGTAATTCCTGCCTGCTCTAGGACGGCAACTAGTGTGTAATCGCTAATTCCGTCGGGTCCTCCTCCTTCAGCTCCGCGTATGTCTAGGTTACATACGTCTGCGAAGGCGAACTGGGACCAAAGCAGTGGGAAAACCTCCTGCACTGCGTTGGCATCTGGTCCGACAATCCAATCTGGTGCTCCCGGGTTGGTAGCAATCACACCGTGGATCGGAGTCTTGTCCGAGCCCATGGAGTCAGCCACAGTGACCGAGGCTATTCCGTCGCTTCCGTATACCTGTCCAGTGAACCCTTGGGTAGCTAGCTCCTCGAGGATCCCAGCGCCATCTGCGTTGTATGCGAACACAGCCACAGCACCACAGTTATCGGTCTGCACGGTATTAACGAGATCTTGGTAGGTCGTGGACCCAGCCGTAGTCCTGTCGTACGTCACCTCAGTACAGATGGTGTGGCCCTTGGCCTCCAATGCTGCTCTGAAACCTGATGCGATGCCAGCGGTGTACACGTCCTGTGCAAGGAGGATAGCGATGCTGCCACCGTCTCCGTTTGCATCCACAACATCAGCAAGAGCGGCGGACTGCTCGATATCGCTTGACACCACTCTCCAGAAGAGAGGGTGAGCAGCGTCGTCGCTCAGTACCGATGCGGTGCTCGCGTAGGAGATCATTGGTATTCCTGCCTCCTTGAAGACTGCGTTAGCGGCTGTTGATGCTCCGGAGCAGGCTGCTCCGACAACACCCCATACGCCTGCAGCCACTAGGGCTTGAGCGCTTGCCGTTACGATGTTTGGATCACCGCAAGCCGAGTCCGCTGGAATGAACTGGAACTGCACTCCCTGGTTGTAGGCAATGTAGTTGGCTAGTGTCTCGGCTATCCCGTACGAGACAGCGAAGGATGCCCAAAGATCTGCGATGGCAGGGCTTGTGATGTCGCCCATGAATCCGATCTTCACAGTCGTTCCAGTGAATTCCACGTCCTCAAGACCATCGGCTACTGTCCACTGCCTGTCGCAGTTGAAGTAATCGCCGTAGGTAGGAACGTGGTGGAAGGTGCACACGTTGTAGTTGTACGCCTCACCAGGCACGTCACCGTTGGAGGAGAAGACGTGGGTGCCCGAGGCACCTGCGTATCCGTCTCCTGCGCCAACCATTGGGACATGCATGCCCATATCGGCACCATCATCCATCATTGCGGCTTCCCCTAGCATCATTACTGCGTCGTACAGCTCTGAGGTGAAAATCCCAGATGCGCAATCAGCGTTGTCTAGGCACCTTTGTGGGAAGTCTCCGGTGCTCACTCCGGTTCCGCCCGGCTTAGTGGCGACGATTCCATTGGAAGCGATGGTGTCGGATCCGAATGCGTCTAGCACTGAGGAGCCTGCCATTCCATCTGGTCCGAAAGCAGGTATCATGCTGCCTGTAAGCCTCAGTCCGCCTACCATCTGCGCGCCGTCTGGGGAGTAAGATGCCACTAGTACGGAGTCGCATGGGTTTCCATCGGCGTCTCCTACGGCTACTGCTGCGATCGCGTCACCGACAACGGAGGCGGTGAGAGCAGCGGGGTCGTAGGCGTATCTAGTGCAGACCTGGTGCCCATCCTTCGCGTTGAATGCCGCTGCGAAGGCGTCACCGACGCCTGCACCATACGCGTTCGTCATCGAGAGGATTGCAGTGTTCCTGTGACCAGCAGCCGAGATTACGTCTGCCAATGCATCACCCTGGAATGAGTCGCTTGGTACTACCCTGTAGAAGTGAGCGTACGAAGCCGCATCGCTTAGTGCCGGGGATGTGCTCGCAAAGGAGATCATTGGTATCCCTGCCTCCTTCAGTATGGAGTTGGCACCCATTGATGCTCCGGAGCATGCTGCCCCTGCGACACCGACGACGCCTGCGTCCTTGACTGCCTGCGCAGCTGTCTGACCGCCAGCCTCATTGCAAGCGGTGCTTGCGTAGACCATTTGGAAGTCGTAGCTTGGGTTGTTGGCGTTGAGGTCTGCGAACGCCGTATCCCTTGCGAAGTTGAACCCGGGGGCGAAGTTTGCTAGATCGGCTTCGTTGTCGTAGAGGACGCCGAGCTTGATTACCGTCTTAGGAGCGGCGAAGACTGGGTTCGCTGTTCCCATGTAGTGGGCTGCGATCTCGTCTACCACGGCGTGTGCCATGTCTGCATCGAAGCCGACGACGTTGTTGTCTGCGTCGTAGCTCTCGAATGGAGGGTAGAACGGGTCGGTGCAGATCTTCAGCTGCCCGGACTCCAGAACCCCTGTCAGGGTTGACCCCTCGCTGGGCGAGGCTGGGTAAGCCGTTGCCGTGTCAGCGGTTGTGTCATCTGCTAGGGTTACTGCTCCATCGAAGGAAGCCCCGTAGATTGTGTCGTACTCGCCAGAGTCGACTACGGCGCCAATTGCCATGTTGAGGGCATCTAGGAGTTCCCCAGAGTCCTCGCGGACTGCGAACCCGAAGTTCTCGTCGGAGAAGGTCACCATCAGGGTGCCCTCCAGAGAGAGAACGGGTGCGTCGCCCATTGCGTACATGACGTCTCCGTTGTTCAGAGCGGAGATGACCGATGGGAAGTCCTCGTATGCACTGATTGTGGCCATAGCGAGGTTATCGTTGGCGTACAGGTCCGAGGTTGTCCCTGACTGGACACCGATGGTCGTTCCTGCTGCGTTTAGGTCAGACACCGATGTGATGGATGCTGCACCTGATCCGCCGATCACACCCTGGCTGCTTGTGTAGTAAGCCCTGGTGAAGTCGACGACTTGGTCGCGCGCCTCAGTCTTGGTCATCGCCGAGATGATTACGTCGCACATCTGGCCGTCATTCAGGTTGGGTATGATGGGGTCCCATCCGGACTCCACCCAGACTGCCTCCACGTCGCTAGCCATCGAAATGGCCCACTCTGACGTGTCGTCGTCATCGTCCCCCCCTGCACATCCAGCGAGACTAGCCGCTAGCATGCTCAGGGTAAGCATCATTGCTATCATTTTCTTATTATACATAGTATTCACACTATCCGTGCCGCCCGAGATACCTTTTACATATAGAGATTATTGATTATTATCTTTATAAGCAGGGCCAAAAAAAGACCCCTATTGGCCGAAAAACAAGGTTTTTTTCTCAGTATTATTTTGTATGAATGAGGTTATCCTTCCGAGAGAATGAAGTTCTTGGTTTTGTGCGGGTTGCCATGGACGAGCCAATGGACTACGCATCGAGCGGAGTAGACATAGATTTGGAAGCTAAAGCAGTAGCTAGTCTAATTGGTTCGTTGGCCTCTTCTAGCAGAGCTCCAGGAGAGATTGGTGCTCCAGTTCATCTCCCAGGGGGATTCGGGGGGATAGTCGAATTCGGAGACTCTTGTCTCGTACTAGCGACCGATGGTGTTGGTTCCAAATTGCAAATAGCGAGCAGTGTCGAACAATTGGGTGGAGTGGGCTTTGATTGCGTTGCTATGAACGTGAATGATCTAATCTGTGTTGGTGCTGAGCCTATTGCATTCGTAGATTACATCGCGGTTCCTGAGGCGAATCCGTTGGTTCACGCATCTTTGGGCAAGTCTCTTTCCCATGCATGCAATACAGCCAGAGTAACATTGGCGGGAGGGGAGACGGCTACGCTTCCAGGGATTGTGAAGGAGCTAGACCTGTCTGGGACTGCTCTAGGATGGTTTCCAAAGGGAGGGGGGATCACAGGAGAGAGCCTTGAGGAAGGAGATGTGCTGATTGGCCTTCCTAGCAGTGGGATTCACTCCAATGGTTTCACACTTGTCAGAGCGGTGATTGAGAGGTCTGGCTGCTCATTGGAGGATGCGTGTCCGTTCGATCCTAGCCATGATTCCAGAGAAATAAGTAGGTTCTCCGAAATTGAGGGAGTCATCACACTTGCTGAGGTAATTCTGAACCCCACAAGGATCTACGTTGACCCGGTTGTTGAATTGGTGATGGAATCGAGGACAGAGGGGGGAGTGCTGAGTCCGGGTTGCATTAAGGCAATTGCTCATATCACGGGTGGAGGTTTGTCGAACTTGCTCCGTCTTCACACTACTCTGGGTTGGGAAATAGGGATGCCTCTAGCCCCACAGCCAGAGTTTGAGTGGATATCTGAAATCGGATCCGTTAGCTCACTTGAGATGCACAGGACCTTCAATATGGGGATGGGTATGGTGGTGGCGGTATCAGAAGTCTCCGCTGATTCGACTGAGAGGTGGCTGAGTGAAAGGCTTCCAGGAAGTAGGATTGTCGGTAGAGTAGTCGATAATGGTGGAAAGGTTACTCATTCCGATCCAGAAGTCGTATTCTCTCACTACTAATCATTGGTAATTCCTTTTGTCGGGTTGCCCTGCGGGAGCCATGTCTGAAGGCGAGCGAGCCGTGCCTCATCGTGAGGGAAGGACGCTGATGCTCTTGCCCCATCTACCCGAGGATGTACAGGGGCCCTCTGCAAAGTCTTCTGGAGAGGTTTTCTACAACCCTGCAATGGCTGGAAGTAGGACTCGAAGCGTTCTGCTGTTTAGGCATGCTATGGAGGAAGGAATGCTTGGAGATGGTACCGTATACGCTCTCGATGGGCTAACCGCCTCAGGTCTTAGAGCCAGGAGATGGCTGAATGAGTTGCCATTAGAGATATCGTCTAGAATATCAGCAACAATAGTTGATTTGGAGGAAGAGGCACTTGAATGGGCTAGATCATCGCAGATGGAGTTCCCTCCACCAGAGGGAGTGGGTGGATTGCAAACATTCCAAGGAGACCTGAGAACAGCAGTTCTCAGCAGTGGTAGGCACTGGATTGACATCGACCCATATGGTTCTCCAGTTCCATTCATTGACTCGGCTATGCAATCCATGGCTAGGAGTGGGGTGATGGAAGTCAGCGCGACGGATACAGCTGCTTTGACTGGCTCCTCCAAAACCGCTCTAATGAGGAGGTATGGTGCCAGGGTTAGGACCGATTGTCTTGCTCATGATTCTGGGATGAGGGTTATGCTGTCAAATATCTCCAGAATAGCTGCCAGGCACGATAGAGCGATAGAACCACTTCTTTCGATTTGGGACTCTCATCACCTTAGAGTGTCATTCAGGGTCATGAAGAGTGTTTCTTCGGCTAATATACTGGAGGAGAGAATTGGATGGAGGGTGTTCGCCCCCAGCAAAGAGGAGGTTTTTGCTTCAATTGGTTCTGGGTTACAAGTAGACAGTGGTGGAGATGTTCTTCCAATGTACTGCATGCTTCCACTGAACTTCCCAGTGGATAGGGAGGACCCCCGAGTATCAGGACCTCTGTGGATAGGCCCCACTGGCGATAGGGAGGCTATGTCTTCAATGTCTGAGGAACGAGCACTGGAGAGCTGCGGGCCTGCCTTCATCTCCGATGATCCAGTAGGTTGGAGTCAGAAGAGGTACGAGGCTGAGAGGAGGAAGGTTACCAAAAGTGTCAGACACCTAGCAGAGGAGTCCCAGGTGATTGACTCCAGTAACTTGGTGGTTGTGGATGATCTGGCTGCATGGCTTGGAACCGGTGCTCCTCCTAGTCCACGAAAGATTGTTGAGGCACTTAGGCAGAATGGTCAACTGGCCGCGATTTCCGGTTATGGAAAGCCATCTTTCAGGACCACTGCTCCCTGGGATGCTGTGGTCGAGGCCGCTATGTCGTTTCAACCGCCGATGTAGGACATCTCTACCCTGGGCAGGGAGATTGCGCTTGAGGAGCGCACCTCACTGTATCTGTCTTTCCTGGCAGACCATACTTCTTCGACCGAATGAGATAGATCCGCCATTCCTCTGTCAGACCTGATTAACGCTGACATGTCGTGTCCAGTGGTTGTGAAAAGGCAGGTGAAAAACTTGCCATCCGAAGACAGCCTTGCTCTTACGCAATCTCCGCAGAATGGTTGTGAAACGGAGGAAATGAATCCGATCTCTCCTGACCCGTCTGAGTGAGCCCATCTAGTGGCCACATCGCTAGTGGATTGCCTCGCTAAAGGGGTAAGGTCGAATTCACTCGAAAGGAAGTCGATGATCTCGGAAGTGGGTACGACTTGGCCCTGTGTCCATCCATTTGTGTTACCCACATCCATGAACTCGATGAATCGCACAATGACTCCAGTCCCCCTGAATTTTCTGACTAGCTTGGGAATCTGATCCTCGTTCACCCCCCGTTGTACTACGCAGTTCACCTTTACAGGCCCCAGTTCGTATCTGACTGCTGCGGAGATTCCGTCTAGGATATCTGTAACGGGGACTTTGGAGTCGGTAATACTGGAATGTACATCTTGGTCTATTGCATCTAGGCTGATTGTGACCCTTGAGAGCCCTGATTCTGCTAGATAAACTGCATTCTTTTCCAGAAGTGATCCGTTTGTCGTGAGTGCTACCTCCACTTCCATGGATGATAGTTGTCTGACCAGATGGTGGATATCCTGCCTTAGTAGCGGTTCACCACCGGTGATCCTTACCTTTCTTAGTCCCAGGGGTTTGCAGGCTCTGACGAAGTTGCTAATCTCTTCATAGGTCAGAATCTCATTCTTTGGGAGGAAGTTGTGACCCTTGCCAAATTCCTCCCTGGGCATGCAGTACCTACATCTGAAGTTGCACCTATCTGTAACCGAGACTCTGAGATCTCTCAGAGGTCTGCCCAGTTCGTCTAGCGTCACATGCCCTGGGTTGGGTGTCAGGTGAATAGTTTGTCTGAATGAAGAACAGGTTGAAGAATGAGGGTTTCCTGCAACATACAATGCTACGCATTACTGAGAAGGCCAGGGAGATGCTGGACAAGTTCGCTGAACAGGCTGACGATGACGAAGTTGCTCTGAAGATCGTGATACTTGGTAGAGGCCCCAAGGGCTTTCAGTATGACTTGCAACTCATAGGAAGAGATGATGCATTGGATGATGACCTCGAAACGGAAGTAGATGGTCTAGTAGTCTTCGTAGGGTCTAGGAGCGCTCCTTATCTGGACGGGACAATTCTGGACTATAAAGAGACACTAATGGGAGGGGGTTTCAGTTTCGAGAACCCGAATCCACTCTGGATAGATGACGTCTCCAAGTCAGTTGCAGAGGTAATAGAAAGTAAGGTGAATCCACTCGTCGCGTCTCATGGTGGTCACGTTGATCTCGTAGGTGTTGATGATGGTAAGGCTATGATTTCCTTTGGAGGGGGTTGCCAGGGCTGCGGCATGGTGGATGTAACCCTGAAGGAGGGGATTGAGGTAATGATTACCGAGGGAGTTCCCGAAATCACGGCAGTTGTCGATTTGACAGACCATGATGCTGGTACTAATCCATTCTATTGATCAGTACATTGGTACGTCGTCCTCATCGTCATCTGAGCCGGGTGCCGGAAGAGCGTTTGAATGGGCTTTTTCGAAGGCCTCCCTAACTCTTTCTTCTATGTTCCTCGCATCCTCTAGCAGCCCCTCGACGGGGACCTCGATCCCGACCAACTCGCTCAGACCCTCTACAGCAATCAGGGCGGCTCTTGCATCGGGATACATTGGGTTGCACTCCGCCAACAGTGCGGTGACGTCCAACCCTCTCCTTTCTCCCTCGGCGATGAGGTATCCGGCTATTCCAGTGACTACTCCTTGCTGAATCCTCTGAATGCTCGAATTGTCAAGTTGGTCACGACCTATCGATGTAGAGGATACCCCCCAAAGTTCGCTGTCCTCCTTAATCCCCAAATCATTGCTAACGACTCCATCAATTACAATCAATCTGTCGAAACCTCCTTTGGTGAACCATTCGAGAACAGTATTGGCAAAGTAGGAATCATGTTCGCTGGTGAATTGGATTTCCGATGTGAAGACACCAATTCCATCGCCTTGGTAAACTCTCACCGGATGCTTAGGAACAGAATCGTGAATCAGTGCTACTGCAGGGAACTTAGGATGGAGAACAGTGCCCATTGGGCTGAGCTGCAGAGAGCTGATGAGATGAGATGTGGAAATGACTCCAACCGAGCCCACCGTTGAGAAGCCGCACACTGCTGTTCCCCCCAATCTGGAGGGGTCTGCCTCGGAGTGCAAAACCAATGGATAGCCGTCGCCAGATTCCGCGCTCATGAGGTTTCGTTGTGCTGGCGCTCTTTGAATTTCACGGATGCTTCATTATCTAAGAGATGTTAAGGAAATATAGAAAAAAATAACCTGATAAGTGACAACTTGTAGGGATTATCATGTCTGCAAAGGATGTCAAGGAGCTTGGGGGACTCTTCCTAAGACTCGGTTCTCAGGACATCAATCTTGCTGACTACACCAAAGAGGCGAGTGATAGGTGGCTGAAGGTTACCAGTCAGGATACTTGGTCTTCTACGCTCTCGCGTGTTAGGATTGCAAGGCAGGAGGCCATGGAGATGACTCTCGAGGCTATCAGGTCGAGTGGCTTTCCGGACAGAGGTTCTTCTTTTGCCAGACTACTAGACTCGTGTGGAGTCGAGAATAAGTCTGATGTGATTCTGGCCGCGATTCAGTATATGAGGTCCGTAGAGAAAGAGGGGAACACCCCGCCTAGAGAAATAAGGAGGCTGATTGAAGAAACTGGCAAGTGGACAAAGAGATCCGTGAAGAAATGGAATGTATCATTGTACATAGGGAGAATGCTTGAAGGGGGTCTGGGTGGCTCTGGGTCTTTCTTGGAATATCCTAGAAGAAGGCCTAGGAAGAATGCGTTCGTGGTTCTTACTGAAGCAGGAAGAGACCATCTAGACCAGTTGTCTCTCAAGAGGTGAGATGTGATGGAAGAAAATAGCAAGGACTGGTCATTCACATCGCATGTAGGAGAGGACTTGCGAGGAGTTGACCTATCCGGTGCCAACCTCAGGAGAGCGATTCTGGATAGGGCCGATTTGGAGGGTGCAGACCTTTCTGGTGCTGATCTGAGAAATGCGTCTCTGAAGGGTGCCAACCTCATGAAGGCGGCGCTGGATGGTGCCGATCTTAGAGGGGCTAGGATGGTGAAGGCCAGACTGGGCCTTTCCAACCTCCAGGGAGCTAGGCTGGATGGAGCGGATATGAGGGGAATAAGGGGCAAGTATGCAGTCTGGAGAGAGGCTAACTGGTGGGATGCCACGATGGACGAGTCGCTGACTAAGGCGCTATCGAAGAAGTGGCCCAGAGAGTAGTCATGATGATCGAATCTTAGCTAGGCAATCCCTCATCCAATCGGGGACGGTCATCTTCCTCTTGACCTCGTTCATATCTGTGCAGACCGTGACTTGGTCTGCCGTCCAGCAGAGTGTACCATTCTGGTTCCTGAACTCGTAATGCCATGAAATCGAGGTTTCTCCAATTCTGGGCACCGTGATTGTGCACTCCACAGTATCGCCGTAGGAGATGGGATGGAGGAACACGGCCTCACTATGGACTAGTGGAAATGCAATCTTCTTCTCAAAGAGGATTTCGTTGTAGTGCATGCCACAGGTGTATTCCCATGACTCCTCGTAGAACCTATGGGCCAGGTCCCAGAAACGTGGGTAGTAGACTATTTTCGCTAGGTCTACCATAGGGAAGTCGATTCGCCTCTTTGAGATGAATGCCATGACGATGACAGGAAGCCATGGTTGAAGGCTGTTATGGAATGGCGGACCCACCGCGATTCGAACACGGGTTTCCAGCTCCGGAGGCTAGAGTGATATCCAGGCTACACTATGGGTCCTGAATCCGCCTAGTATCCTCACTATTCAATGGGTCGCCCCTCTTTCTCAACTCAGGTGGCGGACCCACCGCGATTCGAACACGGGTTACAAGCTCCGCAAGCTCATGTGATATCCAGGCTACACTATGGGTCCAGCGTCCGTTGGACTGTATGATCCGGCTTAATCTCGACGGTGCAAAATCACATTGAAAGAGGTAGGACGGTCTTCCAACTTGGCTCGGCTAGCTTCTTCGACTTCGGACCAGTCATCGGCTGTGGTGTCCTATGAGTAAGTACACCATGCATACCTTGTACATTGAACTTGACCCTAAGTTCCAGCATCCGATCCCTCTCAGCAGTTATGATCTGCTCCTCGTCTAGCTCGATAGTGGAAGAGGGGTCTCCGGACTCGTTAACTATGCTCAGAGTGGTTCCAGAGAGGCTTGCTCTAGGTGAGAAGTCGTAGTCCTGAGGGTCCTTCATGCCCACCTTCGCATCTACGACTAGGCGTTCTCGAATGGATACCTTGGTGATCTCAATCGACTTTGCCACGATAATGCCAATGACTGGGGGTTGAAAGGTCTTCGCTCGCTGACATCAGACGCTTACTTCACTGATCCTTAAGACTAGTACTACGAACTGAGCCTCGAGGGTCCAGTCGTTACCTTGGTCGGGATCTACGCCATCCACCGGAGTATCAGGATCACACTCCATTGCGGTTATCCTCCAGAACCAGTCTCCCTGTCCAAATCTTCCATCGGGATCTCCGAGAAGTGACTGCTCCAGCTCTTCCTTAGAGTCTGCGAAAACGGTGTAGTCAGACTCTGGGGAAGGATTCATTTCGACCCTCTCGATTGTAGCTGATGAGTTCTCTGTGATGTTTTCTTGAGTTGTAACAACTGTGAATGACCATCCTGACGAAGGGATATCGACCTCTAGAGTGAAGTTGTCCTCCGGCCATGTAATCGGGAGGATGTCTCTGGTTAGAGTGAGAGTTGCGGTGACATCGATCAGTCGGGAGTCTTCCCCGGGTTGGAATTGTATCTCGTGTGTATCGCCCTGTTCAAGGTATCCAGACCATTCATAGTCTACGAACACCTCTTCCCAAACAATCCTGAACGTACGAGAGACAACTCTGAGAGTCCAGAGGGTGGTATTCTTACCTCCACTATCGTCTGAGACTGTTACAGCCCCCGTGATATTCCCGGCTTCGGTAACGGTGAGTCTAGTCACTGGGCCGCTGCCATCAGCGTCGTTGAGTGGGTCGCTGTCACCGTCTGAATCGGTATTCGCATCGAAATCCCATACAATCTCCACACCCCCTCCCTCTGGATCGAAGGAGTCGCTAGCGTCCAGTCTAGCTTCTTGTCCTGTCTTTACGTAATCTGGGATGTTGAGGATGATTTCTGGAATCGCATTGACGAAAACGAGGATGCTGGCTGAGTCTGAATCGCCATTATCATTGAACACTTCAACTGTCACTTCGAAGTTTCCTGCCTCTGAGAATGCATGACTGATGACGCCCTGCTTTGTTGTCTTCCTCTCACCATCACCAAAGTTCCATCTGAATTCATCAATTATCGTTGGATTAGGAGTGGTCGAAGAGCGTGCATCGAAATTTATCGTCTCTCCTGTATTAACAGTGAGCCTATCAGATGTGAGGGCCGCATTTGGGCTACCGGGACCAATGCCTCCGCATCCCGCCAGAGTGTGGGAAATCATCAGCATTGCAAGAAGCGTGGTTAGTCTTTGGCTGTGTCCCATCATGCTACCAGAAATCAAAGGTCACTCATATGCGTGTTGGACAACGGACAGTCAAGGCTGGCTTTGGTAGAGTTCATGGATGGTGCCGGTAGCGTGGGGACGTGGTCTCTGATATTCTTGGGGGGTTCAGGGTTCTCGGATTCGATTTAGAGACAACTGGATTCAATCCTAGACAGGATAGAGTAGTGCAGTACGCACTAGTTGGAAGTGATTCGGATGGCTCCCAACTTAGTCTACAATCGCTAGTGAATCCCGGGTGCAGGATACCCCTACAGTCTAGTGAAGTGCATGGAATATTTGACGAGGATGTGAGGGACTTGGGAAGTTTCGATGAGCACGTGGACTCAATCTCCGCGATGATTGAAGGTGCAATAATTGTAGGCCATAATGTTGTATCATTCGACTGGAGATTCCTAGAAATGGAATGCATGCGGATTGGAAGGGAGATGCCATCTCCGCTAGCTCTTGTGGATACCCTCGAGTTGGCAAGGAGCCTTGGTATTCCGGGAGGTCACAAGCTAGGTGTTCTTTGCGAACGATTTGGGATATCCCTTGAGAGAGCCCACAGTGCGGATGCTGATGCTGGAGCAACCCTCCTCCTTCTTTGGAGGTTCATGGTCGAATTTCCTGAAAGGTTCGAGGGAGAAGCTCGAGATGTTTTGAACTCAATTTCTCACAGACTGGAGTAGAGGTGACCAAGGCAGTATTTCTGACCAATCTCCCATACGTGCGGTCTTGCTCCCGATCATTATGCTACCAAGGAATAGGTATCCATCCAATTCTACTTGGTCCATTTGTCTAATCTTTTCGAGGCTGGTCCCTTTTAGAAGCGCTCCAAAGCGGTGGTCCGACCCTCTAAGTTCTCCCTCATCTCCGATAGGTGTCGTTCGCTCGAACAGAGCCGCGCCCGATTCCTGATCAAATCTGACCAGTCTTACGACCTCGTCTCTGAACATCCCCTCGTGGCTGAGTTCTCCATCGTACTTCGCTTTCCACCAACTAGGACACCATGCCTTCCACTCGCAGAATGAACAGGATTCTTCGCTAGGAGTGGCATGGAATGGGGTTTCAGTCAGTTTCATCATTCCCCATGCCTGTATTGCTTCTTCTAGGATAGCCGGCCCTTCAGTTCTGTAGACTGACTTATTGGAAGAGTACCAACCCTCTGCTCGCAGAGCCTGCTCTTCTGCTACATTCTGCTTCATTAGGTCCCTGTAGAATAGTAATTGCCTGCTTACATTCTCGCTAAGTTCTTCTTCTGGTGGTTTTCCAGTCTTCAGATCTGCTACGATCAAGCTATCGTTAACCTCGTCCTCAAGATCCTTGATCAGGAGATCTAGTCGTCCTATCAATCGTCCACATTGAGACTCGAGCCTCTCTTCGGTTGCTACAACAATATCCTGAACTTGCTTCCAAGTCTTTACGCTGACTGAGGATAGTCCCTCCACTGGTAGCATGGCCTTATCGAAAAGAATGGAGATTGCACCTATCAGTCCATCGAGCGCTGTTGAGAATGACTCGTCCTTCCATCTAGGATGCCTGGGAGTCTCCGAGAACAGGATCTTTTCCTCCTCCCACCTCTTCTCCAAAGTCTCTCTAGAGCAAGAGTGTAGCCAGCCGGTTTCGTCATCATCCCTATCAGAAATATCTAGGTTACACAGGTCTTCTACTGAGTTGTGTATAGCCGTACCCATTGAGGCGGCCATACTGGCCTTGCGAGGAAGCCTCTGTCTGGATAGCCAGTATTTTCTGGGACATTCCTCAAATCTGTTCCATGAGGATGGAGAAATCTGGAAATCGTGTGTCTTTCCTCCCATCTCACCACTGTCCTCAGAATCGAGTCGGGTCGGTAACAACGATTAACACCATTGAGTGTTTTCTAGAATCATGCAAGGGGCCCCTTTGGTCGAGGTTGGAGATGATGTGAATGCTTCTGGTGCCCTTCTGGTAAGTTGTTTCCCATCGGTCGGATTCGTAAGCAGTATAGTAGCGCACTTCTTGGTGGAAAAGCTAGAGTTGGAGCTCGTTGGAGGTGTCAGACACCCGAATCTTCCCCCGATGTGCTTGGTCCAGGATGGTAAGCCCCTGCCTCCTTTGAGATTCTATGCTGGGGATCCTATATGCAACATGGAGAAGTGTGACAAGGTTGTTCTTATCGCATCAGAGATACAGATTCCATCTGAGCTCAATCTTCCATTGTCCTCTGGAATCATCGACTGGATTGAGGATTCGGGGGTGAGCTCTACGATAATGGTAGATTCATTCGCTCATGGAATCGAGAGTCTGCATAGCATATTCGACGATGATCCGGGTGTGGATTCTATACTAGGGATTGGATCTACGGATTCGACTCACGATCTGCTCAAGGGAATCGGTGTCCCGCTCCTGAAACAAGGAGTAGTGGGGGGTATGACCGGAGTGATGATGGGAGAGTGCAGGAGGAGAGGAATAGACGCACTGGCGATATTGGCAGAGTCCGATGGTGAGATTGGTCAGGGAACGATTCCCGATGCCCGAGCAGCCGCGGGAATTATCGGGTGCTTGGACGGACTTCTCCCTGCAGTCCACCTTGATCCGGAACCCCTGATGGAGGAGGCCCAGAGAATTGAAGGACAGATACGTGAGATGATGGCTTTGCATCTGAACCCCCCTCAGGAGAGTAGTGGTGCTTCAACAGGGATGTACGGATAATCAGAACTCTCCCAGAGTCGACTGTCTTTCTTGGGGAAGTTCCTCTAGGATCGACCCTCCAAGCATGTCGTCCAACTCTGATTCCGAGACGACCCTGACTCCAAGCCTGTTGGCCTTGTCCAACTTCGAACCTGACGACTCTCCTGCGACCAAGAAATCTAGATTCCCGGAGACCGATGAGACGACCTTGCCCCCCTCCGACTTTATCGAGAGTGCGATCTCCTTCCTTGGTCTACTCAGAGTACCTGTAATGCAGAAGGAAGCACCGGAAAGGAGTCCGTCAACGGTTGTCTGCTCGTCTTCGATGATTTCCACCTGCTCATACAGGTCAATTATCGCCTCCTTCCTGTCATTAATCCCATCTAGTAGGAGATTTGCCACGGTCTCTCCTACCCTGTCTATGGAAACCAGGCGCTGGATTGCCTTCTGTCTTTCTTCAGTCATCTGGATCAACTCATCTAGAGTCCGCACCTCTGCGCAGACGAGTGCTGCTATTTCGGGGCCAATCCTTGGCAGGCCCAGTGCCGAGATGAAGGTGCTGAAAGTCATAGCCCTAGTGGTGTTCAATTCTTCTAGGACGTTGCTGGCTGACTTCTCAGCCATTCTCTCTAGTGAGATTAGTTCTTGCTCCCTGTCCTCGAGTCTGTATAGGTCCCCCAAACCTTTGACTAGCCCCGATGAGCATAGTTGCTCTGCTAGTTTCTCACCTATTCCATCTATGCCCAGCTTTCTGCACCAGTACAAAATGGCTCTCTCTAGTCGTGATGGGCAGTCTATGTTGGTGCATCTGATGAATGCGCCATCCACGATTAGGTCGGTTGAGCACCTAGGGCAATCCTCGGGGACTGGTATCTCGCACCTGGTAGGGAGTGAATCTGAGAAAGTAGTTCCATCTGCATGAGACCTATCAATCAAATCACTCTCGCGCGCTGGCCCTAGAACCTCTGTGATTTTTGGTATGACGTCTCCTCTTCTGACGACTCTAACCTTGTCACCAATCATTATCCCGAGTCTCTCGACCTCCCCTTTATTGTGGAGGGTCGTATTCTCTACTGTTACTCCAGAAACCACCACTGGTGCTACTCGTGAAACGGGAGTGACGTTGCCCGTCCTACCAGTCTGCCAGAAGACATCCATCAGAACCGTAACTGCCTCCTCGGCTGGGAATTTCCATGCCAGAGCCCATCTAGGATGGTGTGCTGTCTCACCCAAGAGGCCTCTCTTGTCCAGTCGGTCTAGCTTGATTACGACTCCATCGATTTCCCATTCCGCAGACTCTCGCGACTCGAGCCAGTCCCTTGTCACCGAAAGTATGGATTCGGTGGTGTTGGTATCGCTGTCGCCTGAAACGACTTTGTTTCCTGCGACCTGAATTCCCATCTCTTCGATCCACGATATCACCTCAGAGTCAAGCATGAACTCTGGAGGTTCCGGGCTATCCGGATGGCGGTCCGTGTCGCTTGGGAACTCTACCCCATAAGCAAGGAAAGTCAAGTCCCTCGGGCTTCCCTTACCTGCATCGGTATACTTCTGTCTAAGAGCTCCTGCAGCAAGGTTCCGGGGATTCGGAGCAATCTCTGAGTACTTCTCCCTGAATACCTGAAGAGGCATCACGACCTCGCCCCTCACGTGACAGTCTCCGTCCCACCCGAGTTTCTCTGGAACGTTCATCATCCTCCTTGCATTTGCGGTTACGTCCTCCCCCCTACTCCCATTTCCTCTGGTGGCGGCTCTGATTAGTCGACCTCGACGGTATTCCAAGGAAAGGGCTGAGCCATCGAGTTTTGGCTGACATACGAACCTCCGGCCGTTAGCGGTGGTCTCGGAAACGAAGTGCGACACTTCTTCGTCCGAAGTAGCCTTGTCCAGGCTCATCATCCTGAATAGGTGATCGACCTTTTCAGAACCCGGAGGAGGGTCGGAACCAACCCTTGTCAATTGGGGGTGATCTGGCGAGAGGCGGTGGAGCTCGTCTCTCAATGCATCGAAATCTGCATCGGATATCTCGGGTTCCGCTTTGTTGTAGTAGAGGTCTGAGTGCCTCTCTAACTGCTCTGCGAGCCAGTCTACCCGGCCCTCGGAGGTTCCCTCGTCCGAATGCATGGAGCCCATGTCGATGCAAAGGGGGCGATGGCCTTCAAACTGACCATTTTAGCGGTACTTTCCCAATGGTGGGCCTGCCAGGATTTGAACCTGGGTCGCGCGACCCCCAGCCGCGAAGTATAGGCCAAACTAACCTACAGGCCCCAATTGGGCTCACTGCGAGTGAGCAATCAGTCAAAGCCCTGACGGAGGGATTACTGCTGTCTGTCAATACTGAACGGAGCGACCTCGTCAATCAGGTCGATGTGCCCGACGAACATGCGTCTGCAGCAGTACCTCTCAAAGCCAAGATCGTCCAGTGTCTTTCCAGCATCCTTGCCTTCTTCTACGGCGTTCTGATACTCCTGATACTTGTGGGCAATGACCTTGCCACAACTCCAACATCTAACTGGTATTAGCATCTCTTCCACCTACCTGTACGACTTCTGCCACTTCTTACGAGCGCCTCTACCCATTTGATGCTTGGGTTCCTTCCTCCTGGGGTCGTTTACCAAGATCTTTCTCTCGAACCGAACAAACTCGTCTCTTAGCTCCTCGTCATCACCCTCGGCCCCGTCGTTGTACTTCACAAGCCCGCGAGCTATGGCTGTCCTGATGGCATCGACTTGCCCCATCTGTCCCCCGCCCTTAACGTCCACCGAGATGTCTACTCTGTCGATTCTATTCATCGCCTCTGCGATTCTAATGGGTTCCAGTGCCTTCCTTCTAGCAAGTTCGGGCTCAAGGATGTGAATAGGGTGTCCGTTTATCCTGACCCTTCCTTTTCCGGGTTTTAGCGTGGCCCTGGCTATTGCGGTCTTTCTCTTTCCGCTAGTGTTAACGACCTTGGTACGCTTCTTCCTCGCCAAATCACTCACCTGTCCATCTAGCTGCATCGACCCCTAGGTGGGAACTAATCTCTCCCAGTCTGACATACTTATTGGGGGTATCGCGAACTATGTTCTCAGTCGGCCCCCACTCGTGTCCATCTGGGAGATTCTCCATAGAGAGGTTCTGAGGTGTGCCTATCATTACTCTTAGATCCCTTAGAGCACCCCTTCCGCTGCTGTTCTTCTGATACGGTAGCATCCCTCTGACTGTTCTCTTGATTATCTTGTCCGGCATCCTTGGGAAGAAAGGACCCTTCCTAGCGTGGTTTAGATTGTATTTTGCTCGGTAGTCACTGAGTACCTTGGTCCTTGGACCCGAAACGATAGCATCCTCTGCGTTGATGATGATCACCCGCTGCTGTCTCCCTGACTTCCTTGCAGATATCATTTCCTTTGCCACTTGGCTGGCAAGTCTGCCCAGGATCTTATCAGTGGCATCGTACACCATGGTTGTCTCAGACAAGAATCCTCACCCCCTTTCCATTAGGGTTCTCTTCCATCAGTTCACGAATACTAAGGGTTCTCCCTCCGGAGGCCTCTATCTTACTCCTAGCTCCATCACTGAAACTGAATGCAGCTACAGTCTGGCCCCCGCTGATACTTCCGCTTCCTAGTACCTTACCCGGGACCAGTACTGTCTCCTTCTTTGTAGAGTGTCTGGAGATGTGGCTAAGATTGGGTTCTGCCCAGTTTTTCCTACTGGTCTGGAGTCTGGAAGCCGTGTCCCTCCATATCGGGGAGCCGGTTGTTCGACTGTGATCCTTCAGGTCTCCGATGAGCGAAACTAGTGCTGAGTTCGTCTTCCTCTCTTGCTTACTCATAGTATCCCCCCATGGTCAGGTATCGCGGCCACCAAAGTCGGTGTTATGAATCCTGCGGGCGCCCCGTAGGGGCGTTGGGACAGTGGATTTCGTTGGTTTCTCAGATCTTGAAACCATCGTTTTCCTCTGCATCATCGACTCCGGCGAACCTTACATTTCCATCTGCATCTACGAACTGTCCTGCCTTCACGGAGGGCCCATATAACGAGGACTCGGCCGCTGCTACCCTTGTCAGCATGCTGTCTCCGAGTGATCTATTCATCCTACCTATCATCGACTGGAATATCTGAATCGCCCTATCCCTCTCCTCTGATCCTATGTCGTGATCAGAGTAACGGGCCTCCTCGAATATAGAGAAGAAGGAGTCTATCTCCTCTGGTGGAACTATTCCTCCGAGCATGTTGTTGATTACGTCCTCGAACTCTCTTGTCGTCTCGAAGACCTTCTTCATAGCGCCCTTCATCCTGAAGTACTTGATTAGATCCTTGTAGCAGGAGAATATTGCCTCGATGTAATTGTTCGAAGCCTTGAGCGACATTAGCGCGTCCGTCAGGATACCTCTGAGGACCTCGACCTTGCGCCTCTCCCTGTAGTTGTTGTACATCATGGCACCAACCAGCGCAACCGTTGAGAGTGATATTCCAGCTAGGATTAGGACTTGAGTAGTCCATAGGCCTCCAGCAGTCGAAGAGTCGGGGTCTCCGAGTTTTATCTCCGGGGTACTATTGAGCCACTTTTCTACAAAGTAGGGTTTGTTCGCGTCTACTGACTCGAAGTGAACAAGCACCCTCCATTTACCTCCTGGAGCGGTCCACTCTGGATGTCCGGGAATTGTTTCTCCGGTGTAAGGGAAGGAGAAGTTCGCCGAACCCCTCTCATTGGTGATTAGTATCTCCACTCTCTCTGTCTGCCACTCGCCGGATTCATTCCAGAACTGTCGGTGGAATTCTACTCTCTGTCCCTCCACGGTCAGGTCCAGCCTATCTCTCAGGATTGCTACCTCCCCAGCAATAATGTCGCCCTCTTGGTATCCTGTGGGACTTGACCAGTGCTGCTTCAGCAGGATGTCAACCTTACTTCTAACTAGGACCTCTACGTCGACTACTGAACTATTCAGAACCGGGTTTGGTTCCAGTACTTCGTAGTCGCAACCGCCTGGTACATAGCGTTCCGGCTCGTAAGCGACTCTGACCGTACGGAATCCTTCGAGGTTGTTTCCGCTAGGCTCGACCCCCCTCCTACTGGGATTGTCATCTGGATCCGCTGAGTACCAAACGAACTCGCCGGTTCCTCCAGCTGTGAATGCGGTGGCTATTGGCCTAGTGTTTACTTCTGGATCGAGGTAAATGTTGACGCACTTGCCCCCAACTGGCTTCCCGTTTGACTGGGAGAGTCTGGCATTGATATGGAATGCCTCCTTGAGGTATAGAACCTCGAAGGTAGAACCGTTCGGGAAGGTGTATGTCAGGTAGTCGGATCGGAATGGACCTACTTCCGAGACATCGATCGTAGAGTTGGAGAAGACGGGGAAGAACATCGTTTGTGTCTTGTTCTTGTACCTGTATCGATCGTTATTTAGTGGATCCCAGGCATTGTACTCAACCTTCACCTTAGCCATTCCAGCGTCAACGCCGGTCATAGGGCAGTTGATGTCGAAGAACCCGCTCTCATTGGTTACCCCTGGGATGCAGGCCTCTATACCATCGTCGCCTGCACGGAATTTCATACGATCCTCGACTGGGTCAAATACCATTGATCCCATCTCGAAAGTGACTCTGATTTGTCTGTTCGCCAGGTCCCCTCCTAGCTCATCGGTTAGCTGCCCGGTCACGATCATTGGCTTCTCAAATATCTGACCCGTTTCTTGATCTATCTCTGAGGTATAGACTATCTGCTGGTCTACTTCTAAATCCGTATTCCCAATGAGGCTGAAACCATCTACCTGGAACTGCAGGACCTTCCTGAAGTGGTCACTGTTGAGGATGGTAACACAGGGATCCCACGCTCCGGAGGTGGATAGCATTCCTGCATCTAGGGGCTCGCAACCCTCGTGAGGCAGGTTCTCCTCGAACCGAAGAATCACATTCACAGGTCCGAAGCCATCGGGAAGGAATGAGTATGGATCGTCCTTCAGTAACTGTGGATCCAGATATCTCCCATATCCGATTGAGCCAGATGCCGGACACTCAACAGATACTATCTGTCGGTGGGTTCTATCCTCGAAATCTATTCCCTCGAAAATCACTGTGACGTTGCCTCCTAGGTCGTATCCATCGGGATTCGCCATCTCTCCCTCACAGCTGTTCAGTACCTGCCCCCCGTCCTTCTCGAACGGGGTTCTATTATCGTCGGTTATGACAGCGGTGAACTCCCATAAGTCCCCATTGGATCTTATGTTGGGACTGGTGCTCTGAACGTTGATGAAAGTCCGTGAAACCACCCACATGTCTACTGAGCCAGTACTGCCAAGTCTGAACCTGTCTCCAAGGTAGGTGAAACCGAGAGAGAAATTCCCTAGAGTATCAATATCTGTAAGATTGACCTTGAAGATACCATTGTTGTCTGTGAAAACTACACCACTCGATTGGTCCTCTTCCCATGTCCAGTTCACTGGGGCTTCTCGTACAGGAAGCCCCGCATTGTCCATTAGACGAGCCTCTACCGTCGCGTTCTGGCCCCTGTAGAGACGAGTCAGAGATGTAAGTTGGAAGTCGGTTGAACCTATGACAGAGACGTTTCCGTAAGCACCAGTGGCGGCTAAGACTCCTGCTTGCTCCCCAGTGAAGAAGAAGTCTGGTTGACTGAAGTCAGCCCTGAAGCCGTATGTCGATGCAGGCCAGTCGTTTCTCCAGAGTATGTCGTAATCGAATGTTGCTAGACCTTCGGTGTCGATGGCCAGTGGCTGGTTCACTCGAGTCTCTTGGGCGCCAGCGAAGATCCCATTGTAGTCCAGATCTATCTGCACTGCGATGGGGTCGTTTATTCCATCACTGTCGAAATCGGTCACTGGAACGAATGTCTTGTTCCAGACGTGACCCTTGACCCTGATGGACTCCCCAGCGAAGATCTCGGGTACTATCTCGCAACGAATCTGACTGCTGGGATCCAGTGGATCGACGGGTCCGCACGGAGGCGAGTCGAAGTCAGCACCATTCTGCATCGTGATGGTCCAGTTTATCCCATCAGATGACAGGAAAGGAACCAGGTCACCTCCTGCAATTCCAGAGAGTTCTGAAGGAGTTCCATCCCATAGAAGAGGATACGGCTTGCCAAGACTGGCCTCCTGATATGTCATGTTCGCATTTGCTAGGGATGGGGCATGGAAGAGAGCTCTCCATGCACCGAAGGACGATCCAGTGAACTGGGTCGAGTCCCAGAAGTAGACCGGCCTGAAAGAGGCCGCTGACATCTCGGCCTCTATGAACATCCTATGCATGGATCGGATGTAGAAAGCGTCCGTCTCAGACCCCTCGAGATGTGACCAAGGCCATTCGTAGGAGTCGTCAGTGCATCCTCCAAGGTCAGGACGGGAGAAGCCGATGAAAGTATAGTCGCCCGTAGGTAGTGAGGTGTTCTTGTACTCGTAGGGTGCTATGACCGAGTGGGATCCTACTGGATTGAGCGGTCCGCATGGATTCCACACTATCTCCTCGTATCCGCCTGTCGGGACACCTGGACCATTATCGAGAAGAGAGTTCCACTGGACCTGCTCCCATACGTCTAGGGATTGGTTGTAAGCCAGTGAAACCCAGCCTCCTGCGTCAGCCCTGTATCCGTTCCCATATCCATCATAGACTGTCGGATGAGTTATGTTTCCAAACTGAGGGCCTGAGTCGCTAATGGTGAAGGATACCGGCGCATAGGGAAGTCTGTTGTCGAAAATCCCCCTGTTGTAATCTGCCGAGTAGTGGACCTTGAAGTCCAGCTTGAGTGGCTGCTCGTCCGATCTGAACCTCTCGCCCGATACGAATCCTATCGTAGTATTCGCCCTTACCTCGACGGGCGTCCCCGAGTCTCCTATGCCATCTCCATCAGTATCAGAAAGTGTAGAGCTGTAGTCGTGTACGAACATCTCTGTGACCTCTGAGTAGACCTCGTAGGTTGAGTTCGGCCCTACATCGATATCTTCAGGGAACAGGAACTGGCCGACGATATACTCCCCGTTGTCATCGGTGAGAACGTCGATTGTCTCTATGACAGATGTGCCGTTCTCAGAGTACCTAATGTGTACCTGAACCGGGAGATCTGGGGCTGGGACGAAACCTGTGTCGTCCAACCAGAACACTGAGCCATTGAATATCGATGGGCGGTCTTCATCGAGCCACAATATCGAGGGGGCGGTAAGAGTAATTCTAGTCGGTATCTTGTCGTCATCGTCTAGGATTCCATCATTGTCCGAATCCCAGTCAGAGCTCCATCCTGAAGATTCCTCAATCTTGTTCGTTGGTGTGGCCCAATCACCCGAAGAGGGGTTGTTCCAGTCCAAGTCCGCCCTTCCGTCGTTATCGTCGTCTACGTCGTAGTAATCCGGCCCAGTGGAGTTGTTGTTGGGGTTGGCCAGTCCGACCCCCCCTCCGAAGTCGTCGTGATCCCATGGATTCGTTGATTCGGTGCCGTATCGTGAAGGCCATAGCATCACTTCGTCCTCGTCCTTCATACCGTCATAATCATCGTCTTCATCGATATCGTCCCTTATTCCGTCGTTGTCGTGGTCCCATGGGGCTATGGGGAAGTTTAGGCAGCAGGTGTCGTCGAAGGGGTCGGCTGTGCCGTTTGTGTCATTGAAATTCTGGAGCTCTAGGGAATTTGGTATTCCATCGCCATCCCAGTCGTCATCGGCCCAGTTGACTATCCCATCGTTGTCGTGGTCCCATGGGCTCTGTTCCTCTCCCGTGAAGCATCCTTCGAATGCTTCCTGGGCCTCGTCTAGAAGGCCATTATTATCATCATCTGGGTCTTCCCCGTCCGGTACTCCGTCGTTATCGTTGTCTACGTCGTAGTACTCTGGGAACAGAAGAGACTGCCCCAGTACTCCTTTGTCCCATACTGCTTGGTATATTCCATCATCGTCGGGATCGGTGTCTAGGCCGTCGTCATCATTGTCTTCGCAATTGCTTCCAGTGAAGTAGAATGGCTCCTCTATCCCTGAATCGTCGTCTAAATCGTCGTTTGAATCAACCTCGAAATAATCCCAGATTCCGTCGTTATCATCGTCCACATCGAAGTGATCGTAGACTATGTCCCAGTCGTCGTCTAGGTCGTTCGTGTTGTTGTACATGCAACTCGGAGTCCAGGATACCTCCGGCATCGGCTGCCCGCAATCTATGTCTGGATCAACATCATCGTTGAGTTCGTCCGCAATCTCATCAGGGAAGAAGTTGTTATTGGCATCTGAGGTCCATTGAAAGAAGCCAAATACGCTGACTCCAAGGTAAGCTATCCAAAGATCTCTATTGTTCTTCATGTCATTGTAAGTGTATGCAACAGAGGGAGTAGGGTTGCTAGTCGGATCGAAGGTGAACCAGAAGCAGTTGCTGTCACAACTACCCAGCCCAGTGGGATGATTCGTCCCATCATATTCCCCATCATCCCATTCGGCGTCGGGCCTGCTACTGTATGGTACAGTGAAAGATTGGCCCCCTGATTGAGTGGGGGTAAGCAGAGGCGCCTTGAACAGGAATGCATAGATGTGACCGCAGAATCTCTCGGTTGTTGCGGATAGGATGACGGTGCCACATGAGTTTCCATCCAATGTACCTCCCATCTTGACGTCGTCGACATCCAGGACTCCGTCGTTGCCCTCATCTTGATCCCACCAGTCGGGCATCCCATCTCCATCCTGATCGACGTCGATTCCGTTAACTAGAGAGTCTCCGTCGCTGTCTATGTCGAAGAAGTTGTCACCATTGTAGGGGCTCCACTTCATCATCAGAGTCCAGTACATCTCAGGAATGATGCCACTTGGATTGTCGAAGTCGTTTGGATCATACCCGTTGTAATCGAGCATGAAGCTGTTGTCCTCGTTGAAAGGGTTGAACCCCCATGTGAGGTTCCAGTAGTAGTTCGGGACCGCGACATATGCATCTCCGTCCTCGGAGCCATCGATGGCATCACCATCTCCCTGAGGCCAGCTGTTTCCCCAGAAGTTATCTGTGTTGTCGATATCTACTACACCGCAGTTTCCGTCGTCGGGGTCGAAGAAGTCATTGATCCCGTCGTTGTCGTCGTCCCAGTCCTCGTCATTCTGAAGGCCGTCTCCATCCACGTCAGTGTCTATGTCATTTGCTCCATCGTCACGGAACATAGAGCCGTTTAGCTCATGGAGGTCTGCGTCATTGTCTAGGTCGCAGTCGGGGTCTATGTCTAGCCAATCCAGGATTCCGTCGTTGTCGTCGTCCATATCGATCCAGTTGTTTAGGCCATCTCCGTCCCAGTCGTTGAATCCGGTGTAGGATGTCCTCCAAAGTACACAGTTGTCGCTAGGATCTTGGGGGTTTGGGTTCGCAACACTAGCACAGTCCCATGTAGCTACTTCAGCGCTTGAGTTCATGGGGTATGGATCCTCCTCGTTCGGGATTCCGTCATCGTCCAAGTCCCATGGTTGTGACCCTCCCTGTAGATTGTCTGGATTTGTAGACCCCCCCATATCGGGATCGAGCCAGTCCCAGACCATGTCGTAGTCTCCATCTATGGCTCTGAATCTGTCGTCATCCAAATCCCCGTCATAGTCGATTTCGCAGTCTGTTCCGGGGACTTGTATGGCAACTACTGCACCGTTGAATACCTGTGTAGGGTAGTCTCCTTGTCCGTCACCGTTTGTATCCAACTGTCTGCATGAGTCGGGGATGCCATCGTTGTCATCGTCTACGTCGTACATGTCAGCTAGGCCGTCGTTATCATCATCGGTGTCTGAGGAGTCTGGCGCACCGTCGTTGTCATTGTCCGGATCTAGGAAGTTAGGGATTCCGTCTCCATCCAAATCCCCATCCACGATTTCAGTGAAGGCCTGCTCCCTAGGGTGCTCCAAGGCATGAAGAGCGACATAGTCGAGACCATCGACATAGTCGCCGTAATCCTCTGGGTCCCACCTGACCCAAGAGTCCCATAGTATCCCGGTCGCCGTTTCGATGGACGAGTTCTGTAGAGGATCCCATGGATGTATGTCTGAGATGTCTGCGACACCGTCGTTGTCGTCGTCATCGTCGAAATAATCCTGTATCCCATCTGAATCGAAATCGCAGGGCCACACGAACTGATCGATTCTACCATCGTTGTCATCATCCTCGTCGTATGATCCACGGCCCGATCCGTCTACATCCTCATCGGTGATTCCATCGTTATCGTGATCCATGGGGTTCTGGTCTACCAAGTAGTTGAAGCCGACCGCCTGTCCTGTCCATGGATGGATAGTAGTGGGTTCTACGTGTCTGTCTGAAGTTACATTCCAGGGATCGTTTCCTTGGGAGTAGTCAATAGGACCCTCTAGTATCCCGTCATTGTCGTCGTCCCAGTCAAACTCGTCCCTTATCCCGTCATTGTCGTGGTCAAGAGGGTCGGTTCCGAAACAACCGTCGAATCTCTCTATTAGATCGTTGATCCCGTCGTTATCATCGTCGAGATCGTTGAGATCGTCAATTCCATCGTTATCGTGGTCGTCTGTGTTCGTTTCTTCGAGGAAGAATCCATACATCGGGTCTAGGGCAAGGGCGGATGGGTTGGATATCTTGCCGTACAAGGAGGCAGGGTCGTTGAAGAATGGATCTTGGTGTGCAACGGTATGGAATTGGTTTGTCATGGATAGAGGATTCTGATTCCCTACTTGGACTGACCCACCAAACTGCTCTAACTGTTGGTATGCCGTTCTCTTGGGGGGCTCAACTCGGCTGTCCTGGTCTACGGAATCGTCCGTATTCAGTAGCAGTGATATCTGAGGACTAAGGAGCATTATCGCTATCATTGAAAATGCTGGAATTATTTTCTTCTGTGTATTTCTTCCTAGTTTGATGTACATGCAAATCACTGCTTACCCTCGGGCAAGTAGTTGCCCAAATATGGATGCTTATCAATGGGTTGCACGATAAGACGGTTTGCGTATCACAGAAGCTCCGATGTATCATCTGGGATTTTCAATTCCTGTGATAAGTGGAACCGCGGTTAATTTCAGATGCCCTGTAGAGCTGCTCCATCAGTAGGGCAGCTGCCATCTCATGGGTAAGTGTCAGGTTCGACAGAGAGATTAGTTGATCGGCGGATTCCTTGATTTCATCGCTGAATCCGTCTGGGGGTCCTACTGCTAGATTTGTAGGGTTGCCTTCGAGATTTGCTGAGTTTAGCCATGCGGCCATTCCCTCACTTGACATTGTGGATCCAGTCTCGTCTAGAAGTATGAGTCGCCCTGGCAATCTGGAAAGTTCTGATTCATAGTTCTTGGATCCGCGTTTGATTCCGAATATCTCTATGGATATGCCTCTTGATTTGACTCGCTCCTCGTATTTTCTGATGATAGATGCAATATCGCTGTCCTTCGGGTTACTATCCATGTGTACTACAACACGACCCATGATATCACGCGAAGGCTTGTGCACTTAGGGGTTCACAAAGCATCAAGACGTCTGGCTTCGACGTCAGTCTGTTCCCATGAGATGGTGGCCCTTCCGAACGAAGAAGACTCCCCACAGCGAGCCGCATATCAGAAGTTCGAAGATGTGGATCCAAGATCTTAGGGAGGTTTGCGAGAAGAGTTACGATAACAGAGAGGCTGGGCAACTGGAAGTTCAGTCTATCAGAGGTAGGTGGCAGAAGTCATTTTCTGACAAAGAGGTGGATGAGGCACTCCTGGAGGGGCTAGAAAGAAGGGCTATGTTGCTCTTGGGAGCAGGTGATTCGGAATGGTCAGATTTACTGGATGACGAGAACTTTTGGAAGGCAGGATGGGGCAGCAAGGTAGATGATTGAATTGTTTCTTTGGATTTCTCTTCTTCTTGTTTTGGGAGCCTATTGCTACTATCTTAGTAGACTTCAGCCCTTTCCTGAAAAGGGCTCCAGATTCGCCATGTTCCTATTTGCAGGGGCTCTGATACTATGGATTGCAAGTACAAGTCCAGAGGGGCCTGGAGAAGATCTTCCTGCGTCGATTTCCGTGTTTCTGGGAGGAGTTTTCGTTGTCTTTGGCATTAGAGATATGAGTCTGACGAAGACTGATGTGATTGTCGCCCCTCTTGCGGGAGTCTTGTTCTGTATAGGAGGGATCAGTCTTCTTTCCTCGAGGTGGGAGTTTGCGGACCAAGCAGAGCAAATTGGGTCTTTTCTTCTTGCCAGCACAATGGTAACGCTGGAGATGTATCTTGCGTTCAGGGGACTTGTGATCGGCGTTCCCGGAATTGCATGGTCAAAGTCTGGACTCAGGCAGATACATAGAGGCTTGATAGAAGGACCCAATGGAGCTAAAGCGCATTTTGAGAGATCATGGGATATGGAAGATCAATGGATTAATTCTATGAGTTACGCGGCTCTGATTCTCATTCATAGACATCTAAACGACCAAGTGGAGGAAAGGGGATGTCTAGTAGAGCTCGAGAAATTGGGGGGCTGGGAAACTGTTGATGAGTCATGGATTGAGGCGATTGAGCGGGGACTTTCGGCCTCAGACCCAATCTGAGTACGATTGAAAACGTGGACCCCCTCGGAACTCTATGGTTCGCATTACCAGAGTCCATACTGGAACCGGGGACGGTGGAGAGACATCCCTGCTTGATGGAAAGAAGGTCGGGAAAGAGAGTCCTAGAGTTGCACTTTACGGTACTATAGATGAGTTGAATTCGCAAATTGGCGTAGTCAGAATGGAGTTCGGAAGAATGCCTGGCGTGACAAGATTCCATCGTCCTGGTGAGGCTGATGAAGCATTGAATAGGGTCCAGCAGGAGTTATTCGATATAGGCGGGGAGTGCGCCTGTAGTCCAGGGAAGCTGCCAGAGCAAATGGCGCTGGTAGGGATGAATGAGTGTGATAGGCTAATTGAAGAAATGGATGATTGGATCAAGGAACTACAGCCTCTTGAATCTTTCATCTTACCTATGGGAACCGCCCCGGTTGCGTTCCTACATGTTGCTAGAACCGTTGCTAGAAGAGCGGAGAGGGAGGCTTGTCATTTGAGAAGCGTCGAGGGAGAAGGTTCGATCAGGGAGGAGGTAATTTGCTATCTTAACAGAATTTCAGACTGGTTGTTTGTTATGGGACGATGGATTGCCAAAAATACCGGCGAGGTGGAGACCCTTTGGACTCCTCTAGGAAAAAGAGAAGCTGAGTCATAGACTACGTCCGATGGATCTAAGATGATTCCTTACAGAACTGAGTAGTTCCTTCTCTTGCTCGAATGTTATCTGTTCCTCTGCTTCGTCGAACTGCAGCCAGAGGTAGTTGTTGTGTTCATGAGAGAGTCTTACCTCTAGCTCATCTGTCTCTGCCAAGTACCAGAAGACCTCTTTTGGGGTTTCCCTACCCTTTCTGAAAAAGGTATACTCGGTCTTCTTACTCCATTCATTGTCAATCATGATGTCTGATATGCCGGTTTCTTCGGTAAGTTCTCTCAGAGCAGTAGAATGATGATCAGCATCGCCCTTCTCGACATGCCCCTTGGGGAAGCTCCAGTGTCCCTGTGGGTACTGGAGAAGGAGAATACTGTCGAAGTTAAGCAAAATGAAACCACAAGAGGTCTCGAGAGGTCCCTGTTTACTCGGCATATCTTGGTCGTGAATCTGTTCGAGATGAAAACCTTCCGTGATTATGTTTCATGACACGAAACCACCATTGACGGGATGCTTCTCCCAGACACTATGACGATACACCCGTCAGATTTGGAGATCAGACGTATTGTCACGGATAGTGATCTAGATGGAGTGGTAACTGCGGCAATACTGAGGAGGTGGTGGACGGATGCAGAAGTCGTCTTCGGTCATCCAGGAGAACTGCGGGCCGGTGTTTATGATGAGTTGATTGATGAATGGACTGCAATATGTGATTTACCAGTACACCCAAACTGTGGGTTGAGCATAGATCACCATCAATCAAATCGATCGGAGAAGAATGAGGGCAGAGCAATTGTGGTATGGGAGGACAAGCCTTCAGCGGCCCGAATCGCATTCGAACTATTCCACCAAATTATCGATCTTTCTGATCTTGAAGGTTTACTAGATTGGGTCGACAAGATTGACAGTGGATCAATATCCAAGGAAGAGTTTCTTTCCCATGACCCCGCAATCTGGCTAAGTAGGATAGTTGATTCCGAAGAAGGTACTGCATCTTGGATTCTTGAGCAATTGAGAGTTGGGGTGTCGACCGAAGATATTCTGAACGATGCAAAGATTTCCAAGTTGGTCTCTGAGAAGGAGGAGGAGTTAGGGTTACTGAATGAGATTATTCTCTCTAATATGCGCATCGACGACAGAATAGCGATAGTTCGGTTTGACGGTTCTGGAATCCGCTCAAATGGCTACTATGTCACAGCTATGGCCGGGGACGAGTGTGATGCATGCATGATTATTCATGGAGATTTGGGTGCGTCATTCGGAGACTCTGGAAGATACCCCTTGTCTGCGTCTTTCTACACAAACTCATTCCTACATCGAACAGGCGGAATTTACGACTTGACGGCTCTAGCAACTCGTTTCGATTCCGATGGAGGCGGGCATGCCAATGCATGTGGTTGTAGAATTAAGCCTACTGAGGATGGGGAAGTCGTGGACAGGGAAGTATCTGAAGATGACATTGAGAGAAATATAGCAGAGTGGCTAAAGATGTGGTCTGAGCGATAGTCAGTCCCTTTTCCAGACTGCTCTGTATCTTATCTCCTCCTTTCCAGGAATCACTGCAGTATGGAACTCTACTTCGGATAGGCCCTTTCCTATATGGAGAATGAAATCTCTGGATAAGGGCCAAGGAGGGGCCTCTCCCTTGTCCTCTAGACCATCTGCCAACCTACCTATGCACATCAGAAGACCGTCTCTGTCTAGAAGGGGGGATAGATTCCTGTAGGCCATATTCCTTATTTCTTCAGGTATTGCTTGTAGGATGTGTACCTCGAGGACCAGATCAAATGCACCTTTCCATGTCTCTTCGGGATGGACGAGGTCTCCAACCAACCACTCAATCTCTTTTCCCTTATGCAATTGACTTGCCCAATCAACCGCCGACTCAGATACGTCAAACGCCGTCACTTCCCACCCATTCTCATACAGGAAGGCTGCGTCCTCGCCCAGGCCAGAGCCAACAACCAGAGCACGTCCCGTCTGCTGGTTCTCCTCTATCCATTCCACTAGGAAAGGATGAGGTTCCATCCAATCCCATGGAATTAGATTCCTATCTCCTCGAGAGCTACCGTAGAGATCTTCAAACCAGGACAGGGGGTTCTTGGAATCCTCTGAAAGATTGAAAATCTCGAGCATCCTTTCTCTAGCTTCGTCCATCGTAGCTGACCTACATGTGAGACACTATTGTTCGACCGAAATCCGAACAGGAAAGAAGGGTAGCGTCTTCCATTAGTCTCTCAAAGTCATAAGTCACCTTCTTTGAAGAGATTGCTCCCTCCATGCCCTTTACAATCAAATCTGCCGATTCAGTCCAACCCATGTGTCTGAGCATCATCTCTGCAGAAAGAATCAGACTTCCGGGGTTAACCTTGTCCTGTCCTGCATACTTAGGAGCCGTGCCGTGAGTAGCCTCGAATATTGCCACGCCCGTATCATAGTTGATGTTTGCACCAGGAGCAATGCCAATTCCTCCTACTTGTGCGGCTAGTGCATCTGAGATGTAATCTCCATTCAGGTTCATAGTAGCCAGAACCTCATATTCTCTCGGTCGTGTCAAGACCTGTTGAAGCATCGCATCTGCGATAACGTCCTTCACAATTATCTCAGTCCCTGTATTCGGGTTTTGGAATGAGCACCAGGGGCCCCCATCGATCTCGGATGCCCCAAACTCCTCCTTCGCGATACTGTAGCCCCAATCCCTGAATCCTCCCTCGGTAAACTTCATGATGTTGCCCTTGTGTACCAGCGTAACGCTGCCTCTGTCATTTTCTATTGCATACTTGATTGCGGCCCTGACTATCCTTGAGGTTCCTTCTTGACTAATTGGTTTGATTCCCAAACCAGATGTATCTGGAAATCGGATTTTGTCTACTCCCATCTCATTCTGAAGGAAATCTATGACTCGTCTAACCTCTGGACTGCCGGACTCCCATTCTATCCCTGCGTAGACATCCTCACTGTTTTCCCTGAATATTACCATATCAACCGAGCCGGGATCTTTGACTGGGCTAGGAGTTCCGTCGAACCATCTAACTGGTCTAACGCAGGCGAATAAATCCAATTGCTGCCTCAGTGCCACGTTCAAGCTCCTTATCCCTCCTCCGACTGGAGTAGTTAGCGGACCTTTGATAGAAATCAGGTTCTCTCTCATTGACTTCTTGGTTTCCTCAGGAAGCCATTCCCCATTGGAATCAAATGCTTTCTGTCCGGCAAGTACTTCTCTCCAGTGAATCTTCCTTTCTCCAGAATATGCCAATTCAACAGAACTGTCAACGACACTGATCATC
The DNA here is from genome assembly GCA_029977385.1 of Methanobacteriota archaeon. Classification (GTDB taxonomy): domain Archaea; phylum Thermoplasmatota; class Poseidoniia; order Poseidoniales; family Thalassarchaeaceae; genus UBA36. Next base: position 26,983 of record JAPOKZ010000001.1, on the reverse strand, counting down.
ACTGGCGTAATATCCACACCAATTCCATCGCCTTCTATAAAGTGAATCACTGGATTGTTGGGGACCATTAATTCCCCATCTGAAATTGATATTTGTTCTCCTTCCGACATGCCCACCAATCTACTCCGACTGGAAAGTGATAGATGAAGCCAACCCTTCAAGGGGGTGCGTTGTTTCGAAGGTACATGAATGGAGAAGTGATGTGGACCGAATCTTCTGGCTATGTGGGAACTACCGGAGCAGGGAAAACATTCGGAATTTATGACTCAGAATCACCCAGTCCAATGGAAATGGTACTTCACGGTCATGCTGCCTGTTCTTTGATTGACGTTATTGACGGTCTGAAACATAGGAAGGAAAACCTCGAGTTCATCAAGGTTGAAATCGAAGCAGATAGAGCAGACAAGTCACCCAAGGTCTTCACGGCCGTAAGAATGAGGTACATAGTGAAAGGCGATGTACCAGAGGAATTAGTTAGGAGACTAATTGAAAGCAGCCACGATAAGCACTGTAGTGTTGGAATTATGATTACGCGTTCTGGTGCAGAATTGGTGTGGTCTCTTGAAATGAATTCCTGAGTTGTTGTTCGCTGACGAAATTGGAATTGACAATATTTTCGTGAAAACAGACCTCCTTATGGGAGGTTCGAACCTAAGCATTAAACACCCCCCATCCGGAAGAGCAAATCCCTTGCGCGGCCGGGAGCTTTCCCGAGTTGAGCAATACAGGAGGAAGGAAATAATGCAGACGAAAATAAAGTCCTCTGAGAGCAGTTCAGACTCTGAAAGTGGATTGGTCGTCGAGAGGAGGTTCACATCTGCAGGACAGGACCCATTCGATTCATTCGAATGGATAGAGATGGACGTGGAGATCAGGAATCCAGACGGGTCGATGGCAGACTCAATAGAAGGCGTGAAGTTGCCTTCTGGGTTCACTGGAGTACCAGGAAAGGTCTGCGCCCAGAAGTATCTTCGCAAGGCAGGGGTTCCGAAGTTCCTTCGGAACGTTCCCGAGGACGGAGTTCCAATCTGGCTACAGCGAAGTGAGCCAGATCACGAGCGGCTTCAGAATGTGGATGCCGCCGAAAGAATGGGTGGTGAGATTGATGGAAGACAGCTCTTCCGTCGACTCGCAGGGACCTGGACCTACTGGGGCTGGAAGTACGGCTACTTCGCGAGCGAGGCCGATGCCCGCGCGTACTTCGACGAGATGTGCTACCTGATTGCAAGTCAGCGTTCGGCACCCAACAGCCCCCAGTGGTTCAACACAGGGCTTCACTGGGCCTATGGAATTGAGGGCCCTGCTCAGGGCCACAGCTTCGTTGATCCCGAAACTGGGGAGGTTGGGCTTTCCACCAATGCTTACGAGCATCCGCAACCTCACGCCTGTTTCATCCAGTCTGTATCGGACTCTCTTGTGGGCGGTTCCGATTCTATAATGGGATTATGGAATAGAGAGGCACTTCTTTTCAAGTACGGATCGGGAACTGGTTCGAACTTCTCTAACATCAGAGGCGCAGGAGAGCCTCTCTCAGGAGGTGGGACTTCGAGCGGCCTGCTCTCCTTCCTGAAGATTGGAGACAGAGCCGCTGGAGCGATAAAATCCGGAGGTACCACTCGGAGAGCGGCAAAGATGGTGACCCTAGACCTAGATCACCCTGACATCGAGGAATACATCGATTGGAAGCCAACCGAGGAAGAGAAGGTTTCCGCGCTAGTAATCGGTAGCGCCATCCTTCAGAAGCATGCAGATTCGATAATGGATTCGATTTGGACCTTTGATGATGATGAAGGAAGATTCAGCCAAAAGACAAACCTAGGCTTGAGGAAATCCATGGTTCGAGCCATAAACGACAGTGTTCCGCAGTCTCATATCCAGAGAATCGTCGATCTCGCGGAGCAGGGTTGGAAGGGGCTGAAGTTCGAGACGCTTGATACTGACTGGCAGGGAGAAGCCTATGCCACAGTTTCAGGCCAGAATAGCAATAACTCTGTGAGAGTTCCTAACTCGTTCATGGATGCTGTGAAGTCCGGTGGGGACTGGAACCTGTACTTCAGGACAGAAAGAGAGGCTGCTGCAGAGGAAGGAAGAGACCCCGAACCCTGCAAGACCCTAGATGCTGGAGAGCTCTGGAATAAGGTCGCCTACACGGCATGGGCCTGCGCGGATCCGGGGGTGCAGTTCGATACGACAATCAACGAGTGGCATACTTGCCCTGAAGCAGGAAGGATCAACGGATCAAATCCTTGCTCTGAGTACATGTTCCTCGACGATACCGCGTGCAATCTGTCTAGCATCAACCTGCTTCACTACTACGACTTGGACACTCACAAATTTGAGGTCGAGGACTTCAGGCATAGCGTAAGACTCTGGACGACCACTCTGGAAATCAGTGTATTGATGGCTCAATTCCCTTCGGAGTCGATAGCAAGGGGTTCCTACGACTACAGAACTCTGGGCCTAGGGTACTGCAACATCGGTTCGCTCCTTATGCACATGGGAATACCCTACGACGACGAAAGAGCATATGCGATATGCGGCGCTATAACCTCGATTATGTGCGGAGAGAGCTATGCCACGAGCGCGGAGATGGCGTCGATACTCGGTCCTTTCCCGGACTATGAAAGGAATTCAGATGCAATGCTCCGTGTCATGCGAAATCACAGGAGAGCTGCATATGATGCTCCTGCCTCCGAGTACGAGGGGCTGACAGTAGCACCCATGGGAATCAATTCGAAGAAGTGCCCGAAGGATCTTCTCGATGCTGCCAGGAGCTGCTGGGATAGAGCATTGATGGAAGGAGAGGAACATGGTTACAGGAATGCACAGACCACGGTAATTGCACCGACCGGGACAATAGGCCTAGTGATGGGTGCAGATACCACAGGAGTGGAGCCGCAGTTCTCACTCGTGCAGTACAAGACCCTAGCCGGTGGGGGCTCTCTTAGGATAATCAACAACGGCGTGCCGAACGCACTGAGTAGGCTAGGTTACTCTGAGAGCGAGGCGGTCGCGATAGAGGAGTATATCATGGGGACGAAGAGGATCGGCGACTGCCCGACCCTCCCTCTGGACAGATTGAAGGATGCGGGCATAGATGATACATTGCTATCTACCATCGAAGGGAAACTAGGAGATGTTTTTGACCTGAGATCAGCATTCTCACCATCCATCCTAGGTGAGGATTTCTGCAGTGATAAACTCGGTATGTCCAAAAGCCAGATCGAAGACCCGTTCTTCGATACTCTAGGATTCCTAGGCTTCTCCGCTCAGGAGGTAGACTCAGCGAATGATCATATCTTCGGCTACAACACCATAGAGGGGGCTCCTGGTCTGAAAGAAGAGCATCTGGCGGTGTTCGACTGTGCGACCCCGTGCGGTAAATACGGCAAGAGATCCATAGCCTGGGATGCGCATGTCAAGATGATGGCAGCCGCTCAACCGTTCATCTCAGGGGCAATCTCGAAGACTATCAATATGCCATCCGATGCTAGCATCGAGGATGTAAGGGAGGCTTACAACCTGAGTCATGCTACTATGAACAAGGCTTGTGCAGTATACAGAGACGGGAGTAAGCTTTCCCAGCCCCTGATGAGTCAGCTCGTCGACTCCTTTGACCTAGATGAGGAGGAGGAAGAGGAGAGTGTTGTCGAGAAAATGGTGGAGGAGGCCGCAAGCGCCCTTCCTCTACCAGAACCAGTGGCCGTTCCTGTTGCAAAGGCACTCGTTGAGAACTACATCGCTTCCAAGAGGCCCCTCCCCCACAGAAAGAGGGGTGCGAACTTCAAAGCCAGAGTGGGTGGTCACAGCGTACGTCTTATCACAGGAGAATATGAAGACGGGAAGCTCGGCGAGATATTCCTACTGACCTCCAAGGAAGGCGCCGCTTGGAGAGCCCTTCTGTCCCAGTTCGCTATCTCGGTGTCTATCGGATTGCAGCACGGCGTGCCCATAGACGCATTCGTGAAGTCATTCACATTCACCAAGTTCGAGCCTAGCGGAATGATTGAGGGCGGAAGTGGCCGTGTGAAGATGTCATCGAGCATCATCGACTGGGTCTTCCGCGAACTAGCTATCGAGTATGCTGGTAGAGACGACCTTGCCCATGTTCCTCTGGATGAGGAAGATCTCAACCCCTTCTCTATCAGCAGGCCAGAGGTAACCGAGCAGGGACTAGCTCGGAGCCAAGGTGAGAGGAGAGAGGTTCAGATGACTCTAGACGCTGCTGTGGGTGATGTGGATGCTAGAACCAGGCAAGCTGCGAAGGAGAGAGGCTTCACAGGAGACATATGTGAAGACTGCGGAGGCAGCCAGATGGTCAGAAACGGTACTTGCCTGAAATGCAACGAGTGCGGTGCGACGACTGGTTGCTCATGACTCGAGGGATCAAATCTCAAGTTCTATATTCAGATTCTGGATTAGTTCCTTGTACCTGTTCCTAATTGTAACTTCAGTGACTCCGGCCACCTCGGCAACCTCTCTCTGAGTCCTTCTCTTACCACATAGGACGCTAGCAATGTAGATGATCGATGCAGCGATGCCGGTTGGCCCTCGTCCGCTTGTCAGCTCTTTCTCCTGTGCAGCAGCGATCAACTCGTATGCCTTAGCCTGAACCTCCGCATCTAGATCTAAACCAGAACAGAATCTGGGGATGTAGTCTTCTGGCTTAGTTGGTGGAATCTTCATCCTCAGTTCTCTGACCATGAATCGATAGGTGCGACCTATCTCCTTCCTACCGGTCCTGCTAGCCTCTCCAATCTCATCCAAAGTTCGCGGATTCTCACAAATTCGGCATGCAGCGTATAGACTCGCAGCTGCTACTCCCTCAATGGACCTACCGCGAATAAGCCTGGCGTCAACCGCCTTTCCGTACGTTACTGCGGCGGTCTCTCTGATAGTCTTAGGAAGATCCAGCCTGCTAGCCATCCTATCCAGTTCCGCCAATGCCATGGCCTTGTTTCTCTCTGTAGCATTACTTACTCGAGAGCGCTTCTGCCATTTCCTCATTCTATAGAATTGGCTTCTGTATCTGCTAGAAATCGACTTTCCGGAGTAGTCCTTGTTCTGCCAATCTATGTCCGTGGAGAGCCCCTTATCATGCAGCATCACTGTCATAGGAGCACCGGTTCTTGCTCGCTGGTCTCCCTGTTCTGGACTGAATACACGCCACTCTGCGCCCTGATCAATCACCTTGTCCTCCAGAACCAGTCCGCAGTCATCACAGACCACTTCCCCTCTGGATTCGTCTTTACTCAGATTTCGGCTTCCACATTCATCGCACTTTACGGTGTCTTCAACAAGATATGACATACATCCTCACCCCCTTTTCAAAGAAAGGTATTAAATTCGCGAAAGACATCTTATTTAAGGTTATGACATTTCTAAAGTCCTCTGTTCTGAGCAAGCCAGATCCATAGAATTATCGAGAATCGTGAAATACGAATCTTCGCTGGCACGTGTGGGGAAAACGATGTCCGAAGGAATATGGCCACCAGAGAGATTCAGCCTCACTCCTGGAAAGAGAGTCCTGTTCCTAACAAAGGATCTAGAGTTGATTCGAAGGCAACTGTACGAAGGATTGGACCTTCGTATGGAAGATTTGTCGGTTGAAGATCTTCTAGATGACATCAATACAGATGTAATGACTCCTGCTTGGGTGTGCTTCGATTATGACCCTGCAACGATTGCTGAGAATGCGTATGCGGGTCTACTGCTCGATGGTCGTAGGGTCTTCGAGCCTAGAGCCTTGATTGACGGTGGCTTCGAGGTTATCGTCTCTGGGCATAGAAAGGGTACTGGGTCCAGCAGAGAGACAGCCCCCCAGTGTGAGAGGTGGTCGGGAATCAGAGTTGTGATTGCAGCTTCGTTTGCACCTATACATGAGCGAAACAACCTGAATCTAGGACAGCTGATGGGGGATCACGCAATTCTAAGCAGACTTCAGGATGGTGAGAGTATACCTCTGAATGAGTTTACTGAGAAGTACGATCCAGTGAGTAGATTGATCCTAGAGAACGGAGGAATATTGCCGTTTGCAAAGAGGATGAAGCAGGGAGAAGTATCACTTCCGGAATTCGATACTAAAGAGCGTCCAATGACGATGGTCGAGAAGTTGGTTTCAAACAAACTACTGGGCAATGGCAATGTGAGAAAATTCGTGAAACCGGGCGATGCTGTGCTAGCTCAGGTTGATGGCGGATATTCTCATGAGTTCACTACTGCTCAGGTACATACATTCCTTCAAGAGGAGTACGGGGAAGACTACAAAATCCCTAATCCTTCGAAGTTTGCTGTTTTTGAGGACCATCTGCTTTACGCAACAGGTGTACCAAGATTTGGGAAATTCACAGACAAGATACAGACCCTGAGAGATATGCAGAATTTGTTTCAAGAGTATACTGGAGTAAGGGACTATTCTGCTAAGGATGGAGTGAGTCCAGGCATATGCCACCAAGTTGCAAGAGAGGAGTTCATCGACGTTGGCGACTTCATTCAAGCGACCGATTCCCATACTTGCATGGGAGGAGCGTCCAATGCATTGGCATATGGGGTGGGTTCCACCGAATATGCGAACTTGATACACAACCAATTCGCATTCGTCAAGGTACCAGAAAGTATTCGTTTTGAGTTGACAGGGGAGTTGGATCCAGGCTGCACCGCTAAAGACGTGATTCTCCATATTCTCTGGCGTTTTGCTGCGGATTCTGAGACTCTGGATCGAAGCATGGAATTCGGTGGTCCGGGACTTGCGAGCCTGTCCATGGACGAGAGGGCCACGCTGTGTAACATGGCTACAGAGTGTAGTGCGAAGACCGGTATCTGTGAGGCTGACGATATCACGGTCGATTGGCTTCTATCGAGACGAGAGAACTTGGATGAAGAAGGTATCAGGGGCAGTTTTGTTCTACCTGATGAAAACGCCGTCTACGATGGAGGAGTTCATGAAATCGACTTGTCTGATATCCGACCAATGGTAGCGCATCCGGGAAATCCTGACGAAGGGGTCCCTTCGGATCCTACTAATGGAGCCTACATTGACGAATTAGGAGATGTAGCGATAGATATCGCCTATGCTGGTTCATGTACTGCAGGAAAGGACGATGACTTCTCATACTACGCAATGGTTTGCGAAGCCGCACTCAGAGAGGGTCTTGCTATTGCAGATGGGGTTGACTGCTACATCCAATTCGGTTCAAAGTCTGTAAAGGATCTCTCATCAAAAATGGGCTGGACGTCAATATTTGAGAAGGTCGGTATCACGCTCATCGATCCCGGTTGTGGAGCTTGTATCGGTGCAGGACCAGGGGTAAGCGATAACCCAGAACAAGTTACTGTGTCCGCCATAAATAGGAACTTCCAGGGTCGCTCTGGACCTGGGAAGTTGTATCTTGCGAGTCCTCTAACAGTGATGACCAGTGCTTTCATGGGTAAAATAACAGCTTGGCATCCGGGAATATTCGCACAATAATGGATTGTGCTCCTGACGAATGGGGCATTGTTCAATAGCGGCCTCGTTTCTGGCACAGGCTACCTTGCAAGCCCCTAGTCAATCGGACAAGGGAGGACTTGGTGGTGGTATAGATGGACCCTGCAGAAAGACTCGCTAGCAAACAAAAACAAATCTCGATCAGTGAGTTCTTCGAGAAGAACAAGCACTTCCTAGGATTCGATACACTGCAAAGATCAATAATCACAGCGGTCAAAGAAGCAGTAGATAATTCACTAGATGCCTGCGAAGAGTCGCGTATTCTTCCAGAGATTAGGGTGGAGATCCGGAGATTGAAGGGAGATAGGCTGAGGCTGATTACCCAAGACAACGGTCCGGGAATACCACGAGAAGATATAGAGAACGTTTTCGGGAAATTCCTTCTTGGATCAAGATTCCATGCAATTAGACAGACCAGAGGTCAGCAAGGAATAGGAATTACAGGTGTTGTGATGTATGGCCAATTGACCGCTGGATCAAAGACGAAGGTCATTTCCAAGATTTCCAGAGATTCCTCCGCAGTTTTTGTAGAGCTCGGAATCGATACCCGCAGAAACAAAGCGACCAAGTCCGGAGAAAGCAGGGATATCTGGTTAGATGAAAAGACGGGAGAGCCGGTTCCTCATGGGTTGAAGATAGAGACTGAGATGAGAGCGAAGTACCAGAGGGGTAGACAATCGGTTCACCAATACCTAAGGATGACTTCCATCGTCAACCCTCATGCAACCATTTCATTGATCGTTCGAGATAGAGATGGAAGCACGATAGAGGAAGACGAATGGCATAGGACAACCGATAGGCTTCCACGAGTAGTTAGTGAGATCAAGCCTCACCCTCATGGAATTCAGCTAGGCTCTCTACAGAGGATGCTCAGAGAAGCAGAGGAGAGGAAGATGACTTCTTTCTTGAGACATAACTTCTCAGGAGTAAGTATGAGGGCCGCAAGAGAAATTCTAGTAGAGGCTGGTTTAGACGAGGGGAGGAGCCCTAAGAGAATATCAGGAGATGATGCACAGGGCATGATTAACGCCTTCAGGAAGGTGAAACTCCTTTCCCCTCCTACAGACTGTCTTTCACCGATAGAGGACCTTCTAATCAAGAAGGGACTCTCTAAGGCAATCGACTCTAGGTTCGCATCGACAATTACCAGAAACCCAAAGGTAACTCAAGGTAACCCATTTCAAATTGAGGTAGGTTTGGTTTTTGGTGGAGACCTCAGCGCTGATGGGCCGATAGAGGTCCTCAGATTCGCAAATAGGGTCCCTCTGATGTATCAACAAGGAGGTTGTCTTCTCACAAAGGCCCTCGAGGCAGTTGACTGGAAGAGATACGGTTTAGATCACCCGGGAGGAAAGGGAATCCCCAAGGGCCCCGCGGCCGTACTAATCCATCTAGCGTCGACTAATGTCCAATTCACCAGCGAAGCCAAGGAGGCGGTTTCTGATAATGAAGAGGTATTCGAAGAGATTCGACTAGCCATGCTTGAAGTTGGGAGAGGGTTGAAGGGGCACCTGAAGAAGAGTTCTCAGAGGAAGAAAGCAAGAGAAAAGTTTGAGCTGATTAACATAATTCTTCCAGAGATCTCTAAGAAAGCCTCTGAGCTCCTATCCAGAGAAGAGCCGAGTCTAGCACCCATAATTACTAAGATAATGGATGCGGTTTTCTGCGAAGAGGAGATGGGTTGGGATGAAGAAAACGGCCTAGCCACTTGCTCGATAACCATATACAACTACACCGCCAGAGCCAGGGCATACACAATTCTAGCAAAATGGCCGGAAGGAGATGATACTGCAATTTCAGATAACCCCTTGGGCGGTGCCAAACAGGCCAAGGGACTATGGGCATGGAGGCTGGATACTCTGAATCCAGGAACTGCCACGACAATACACTTCGGGGTCTCGGGTTTGAGGAAAGGAGAATGGGGGGATGCGGAAATTTTCTACAGAGGCAATGGAGAGGTGATAGGTGCAACTAAGATCGATGAGAAACTTCTGGAGGAATTGAGGAAGTCAGAGGCTCTAGAAGCAGCTGAGGCTGAGTTGGAGAGGCCGAAGGAGACTATCACCCAACTGCAAGAGAGAGCTGAAGATAGTGAGGTGTCCGCTACTCGGCCACTTGTTGATGGACAAACCAGTTTGTTTGAGGATTTTACAACTAAAGACGGAATGGAGGTGAATGAGTGACAATAAACAGACAGAAAACGAAGGAAGAGGTGATTGAGGCTTTGCATGGTGTTGCATCCGAAATGCATGACAAGATGATGAAAGGTAATCCTCCCACAATGACTCTGCCGGTGAGATCAAAATCAAACATAGGGTTTGACAAGAAGCTTGGAGTATACAAGTATGGGAAGAAGAAGACAGTTAGGGACGCTACTTCTCTTGGTTCTGCTAGGCAACTCCTGAGAGCGTTGCACATTTCAGAGTTCGTCGAGGGAATGATATCTGATGGGAAAACATCTACTCTAAGAGAAATGTACTACATTTCAGAAGGATGGGGGCATGGTAAATTCTCTAGTCAGAACGAAAGTAATGGGGTATCTGAGGATTTGGAAATAGTGACGAAGTGTCTGAGAGAGGACTTCGGTCTCAGACCTGAGGAGGACGGTGCAAGAATCATTGGTAACGTCACCTTTGAAGAGAGGAATCGTAGAGGAGACTGGATGAGAATAAACTGTCGAGATGACGTAGGTGACTCAGGATATGGAGTTCCGTATAATGTAGAGTTAGAGAAACTGAGGATGGTGGAAGAAGATATCGACTTCGTGATGGCAATAGAGACTGGTGGAATGTTCGATAGGCTAGTGGAGAATGGTTTCGATGAGGAAGCAAGATGCGCCCTAGTTCACCTAAAGGGACAACCAGCAAGATCCACTAGGAGAATTATGAGAAGAATGAGTGATGAGTGGAACAAGCCGATATTGGTGTTTGCGGACTGCGACCCATGGTCCTTCAGGATCTATGCTAGCATAGCCTATGGAGCAATCAAAACGGCTCACATCTCAGAGTACTTGGCCACTAAGGAAGCAACATATCTAGGAATAACCGCCGATGATATTCTAGCTTATGATCTCCCAAGTGATGATTTGACAAAACAAGACTTGAATGCACTGGATGCAGAACTTAGCGATCCAAGATTCGCCACTGGATGGTGGCAAGAGCAAATCCAACTAATGCAAGAGATAGGGAAAAAGGCTGAGCAGCAGTCGCTGGCGAAGTACGGTCTAGACTTCGTGACGGACACTTATCTACCCGAGAAGCTGTCTTCAATGGGCATAACCTACTGAAAAAAGCCTGATACATGAGTGCCCGGAGGAAGGGCCGTGACCGATAGGAAGAGGACTTGGGCGAGGATTACCACTGCTTCCTCCGCCGTACTGCTACTGATGGCCGTGATATCTTTGTGGCAGGTATTCGATGACTACAACGATCTGTACAACCCAGAGAGCAACAATCTAGTGAAACTGGAACCTGGTGATTCGATAACATTTGAGATAGAGAACTCTATGTTGGTCTCAGCGCTTAGAGTATCCGATGACGGTTCACCCGAAGCAGAACTTACATTGACAGACGGGGAGGGCAACGAAGTACCAGGAAGAGGAGCTCGAGCGTTTGAGTTCGATCGTTACGACCAACCTAATGAGACTGCATTTTCTATAGTAAGAGTCTTCGAGAATATTGGAGGAGAGTACACATTGGAGAACCGTGGTAGTTCCACACTATGGCTTGTCGACGATGAGGAGTCTGCAAACGAACTCAGCGGAATCGTGTGGACTTATTTGTTCTACATAGGTTGCTGCCTTGGTTCCCCGATCGGAATAGTAGGATTTGTACTAGCAATCATGGTTTGGACCGACAAAAGGAAGATGCCAGATCAATTCGTAATTATTGAAGATGGGAGTGTGATAATTCAAAACATCCAAGGCGAGATTGAAGATAGTCAGAAGCCTTCCGAAACGCCAGATCCATTCTTAGGTGTCAATCGGCAAAGGCCAGCTGAGTCTTCAAACGAGAATGATAGCGATTCTTGGAAGTCGTGGGACGAGGGGTGACCTGAACCGAATACGGTCAGGAAAAATTCTAGATTGGGTTTTTAGAGGGTGCTCACTACCCAACCTTGAGTTGGTAAGTGTTGGTGGGCTTCGATGAGTCTCTGAGTATTCTGGAGAATCCTACCAGAAGATCTATTCTCAGACACCTCGTAAAGGAGCCGCACTACCCATTGCAACTCTCCGAGTTACTTGATGTCAGCCAACAGGCGGTAGTAAAGCACCTGAAGGTACTGGAGGAATCGGGGTTCGTAGATTCAGAAATGAAGAAGTCGGACAAGGGTGGACCTCCGAAGAAGGTGTACAGAGTTAATCAGTCATTCTCGATTCGTTTGGACTTGGGGCCTGACCTTTTCAGAGCTGAGCATAGGAAGATGCCCCGAGGAGTGAGTTTTTCTGCAGGCCTTCCTGAAGGTCTAGATAATGTGGTTGGAAAGGTAAGTTCTAGGAAGAGCCTACCGATAGTTGAAGCAATGGGAATCTTGTCAGAGTTGGATGCTGCTTTGGAGAGTGTTGATAGGCAGAGAGATTCGATAATCGCGCTTCATCAGCAAGTCATGCACAAGGTTTCTCCAAGCCTGGAAAGAGGCTTCGAGTCTTATGAGGAGCGACAGCTTGCACACGCAATGATGAGGAATCCCAGAAGGCCGTTGGACTTGGACGCTTTCTCCCAAGGAATGAGGATACAATCATTGCATGCTGAGAAGATGATGGATGCATTGAGAGAGAGGCTGATGAGAGATTTCGCTACCAGTTCAGGTTCCTTTGTATCTGGTAGAGAGTCAATGCCGCTTCCATGGTGGATGGCGAAGTAGGATCAGAATACCATATCGTCATCATCTGAACCTGGCAATAGACTGCTCAGTTCTGAGAATCTAGCCAGTGCCTCTACTCTCCTTCCCCAAATTACGAAACCGGCGACTCCGAATAGCGAGAAGGTCGCACCGATGATGATAACAGGAACAGAGTATCTTACTACAATCTCTCTACCCACGTCGATTGCTCCTAGTGGAGATTTCATGGTCCCAATCTTCTCGATGTTGTTGCCCTCATCGGTCTCGACGATATTGTTGTCCGGATCTACTACCACTACGATGTCATGGTTGCCGGCTTCGACCATGTACAGGAGAGTAATAGGATCTGACAAATCTGTCTCAGACTGCCCTATTGGCATAATCGCATTTACTATCTGTCTGTAGACGATGTTCTCCTCCTTGCAACCATTCCTCTTGATGTCGGTTTCGGACTGATCCTTGCAAAGGATGATGTTGACGTCTGCAGCGTGAGCGTTTCCTCTATTCGTGATGTATACGTTGATCGAGAGCATCTCTCCAATCGCAGCTTCTCTGTCAGGGGCTACTACGCTCTCTAGAACTAGATCAGGGGCTCTGAGTCGCATTTCTAGGACCTGTTCATTAGTATCGCAATCTGGAGGGGGGTTATCAGGGAATCCATCAGAGTTGCTGTCTAATGTACAGGAGTCGGTCCAAACGTCAGTCTCATCGAAATCGCCACCCTGGTCGGAAGAACCGTGCATGGATAGTACCTTGATGCCCAGATTCCTGTCAGTCAGCGATGCATCGGGTGCTACAGTGACAATAACAACTAGTTGTAGAGTAGTGTATGGCTCCATCGTGGGAAGTGTAATTGTATTTCCAGCGGTGACATAACAGTAGTCAGGGCCTTCTCCTTGGGTGGCTTGCTGGTTGATCTGATTCTCCTCTTCAACCGTGAGTTCCACGCATGGCCTCTCTATCGGGAACTCGCTCCCGAATCCTTCCAAGAGGGCGTAGTCGATTTCCCATGTGCTGAGAGAACCCAGGCCCGGGCTCACAGACCAGATTTTGTTCACGTCATCGTAAGTATGATTATGGATAGTGGGCTGATCAGCAACGTTTCCATAATTTGAGACGTTGAGTGTGTATCTTACGATTCTGCTGGGAGCCGTGGTCTTGATCTTGCTCTCAACCAATGGATCCAGAGAAATTTGCATATCGTGGAACTCGATTATCGTAGCTCTGAGTACAACCTGATCCTGAACTCTGGTGCCCTCATATGGTTCCTCACTCAGGACATTGAATGTGATGGTGTAATCCCCAGCCAGAGTCTGGACTGGGACATTGATGTAAATAGGAACGGTCTGAGACTCGTCTCTGTTCAATTCCTCGAACAATATTCTGGGGATGTTCATGTCCCAGACGTGGGCTGCGCCTTTATCGTCAATAATCGACTCTATCGTTACGTCAAACCTGTCTTGGCCGTTTCCAAGGTTGGATATTGTGGTGTTCATTTGGTAGGACTGGCCGGGGTATAGGTCTAGTATTGTCTCGGGTACTGAAGATTCTAGTTCGTATCTCTGAACAACATTAGTGAGAATCAGCACCGAGTCACGAACTTTCGGGGAGCCGTCGAGATGCGCACGGACGGTGACAGACTCGCCTATTCCAGCAGTTGCATTGAATGGAGAGCACATCTCGGCTGTGACGGTGTATGTATTGCCCACGTTTGCCCAGTAGATGTCCTGATCAGCAGATGAGGATCCGCCTGGCCATTCTGAGAAGTCCAAGTCTACTGTCCAGTGGTCGAATCTCCACGAGCTGATGTCTGCCTCATCAGGTCTTTCCATCGGTGCACCCGGAGTTGTGAAAACTAGGCTCCCTGGGGTGAAGTACTTGTTCACGAGAACGGGGAATCTGGCACACTCTCCGGGAAGAACGTACAGTTTTGTGTCCCCGATGTCGAATACTATGTTACCAGTTGTCCTTATCGAGACGTTTATCCACAGTTCTAGGACATCAAATGTCCCTCTATCAACGGATAGCACAGGCTCACCCGTTGACCATCCCTTCAGATATATGGCAAAGGTTCCCGGGTCCTGTGATTCCGGGACGCTGACTTTTAGATTCCTAGTCACAGATTGACCGGGATCCAAGGAGAGCGACAGTGGGAAGTCTATACCCCATCCGAACGGTAGAGCCCACTCGTTTTGTCCATCAAGTGTAGCTGGGTCGTAGAATGCGAACGTGTCGAACACGTTTCCGGTATTCTTGATCGATATCGAAAAGACTGCTGACTTGCCCTGCTCCACGTCTACTTGGAAATGGCTGGTATCGAGCTCTATTCCATGGACGACGTCCATTAGAGTTAGCAGCGTTAACTTGTTACGAATTGCAGGGTCCTTTGCAGAAGTTGCAATGATGCTAATCTGTGCCAGTTCATCGCTCTTTGCCTGATAGATTGTAGGTGTCCTGACTCTGAGATAAAGCGGATCGATGGCTCCGCCCTCAAGGAAAACATTTGTCGATTCAAAAATTGGGGTATTGTTGGTCGAGTAGAATAGCGTTGCAGTCCAGTTGTTCGGAACTCCTTCCATGGTTATCGTGAACGTATCCTGGACCAGTTCTGCTGGCCCTGGAGTGGGGTTAGCTATTGTGATATTGAAAGTGGTGAGTTCTCCAGGCTGAATGGTGTGGTAGAATGTCTCGGCGTCTGTGGGGCAGTCGTATGGATACCCCTCTATATTCGGGTTTGCCTGAATCTTCTCGTCACAGGCCAGTGAGAGGTCAACGAGTCCGGTTAGTACGTGTACGTAGCAAAGAGTCCACTTGTTCGCATTCTGACCATCCCAATCGCACCTCTTGTCGGACCATCCGATGTGTGCGCCACTTCCGAGATCGTTAGCGAATGCAGGAGGCATCCCCCGATCTAGGTTGAAGTCCGGGAACAGGTGGTGCCCATCTGCAGTGTTACACTCTGGTTGACAGGTTGCGGGACCAAGTTTGTCGGATGACCAGTTGGTGACTTCTTCTATCTCCCACGGGTCCAGTATAGAGGAGGCTGCAGAATTCAATGGGAATCCCTGTGGGTACTCCTCGTTCGTATTGTTTAGTCTAGCATACATTATTGTCTCCTGCCACTCAGTATTGCTATAGTCAATCCAAGCTAGGTGGACATTGTCGAAGGAGTCAGTTAGGATAGAGGGGGCCACAGAACTAGGGGCGAAGGGGAATTCGTCGCTAGAGCCCTCGCACTGTTCTGGGTTCGAAATCGCACTTGATGCTATTTGCTTAATTCCGTATGCTGGTAGGCCCTCGGGTACTCCATCCCATTCTGCCGCACCCCTTAGTCTGAGTCTAGTATAGTAGATTTCGTAGGCTCCTTCGATGTCAATTCCACCTGCAGGTCCCGAGCATCCTGGATATAAGCGACCATCTTGCCATGCAAGATGCGTGTTTCCGGAGGTGTCTATCGCTATTGATGGGTGTAGGCTGTAAGCAGGATTGTTGGTTATTTGGGTGTCATTCACAACAACTAGGTGTCCGTAGCCCTGTTGATCCTCAGAGGGTCCCAAATCCTCAACGTAGTAGCCTCCTTGATTTGCCTCTGTTCCGGGATCTCCTCTAGTCCAACCTGGCCATGGATTCTCTAGAAGCGAGTGGGGGTCCAGAACGGTCATGTAAATCTCTCGGGAGTTGTTCGTAGCCAGGTAGACCAATGCCTCGACCATGATGTCAAGCTCGGACGAGGAGCCTGCGGTCGTCGGGAACTGGTACATTTGACCCTCTCCCGAAGTTGTGCGAGTTGTGGCTCCGGTGCATGACCTAGTATTCAGCCCTGAACCCACTGGGCACTGGGCAAGATCGAGCATGTAACTTCCAACCGCAGTATCCGAACCTGCCCATAGGGGGTATGGCTTTGTCTGAGCCAGTACACAGGCGTCGTGAGCTTGATTGATGCTCTGGGTGTCGTCGTTGTCCATAGGTGTCCCTCCGTAAGGGCCTTCGTCAGAAATTGGAATTACAACCCTAGTAGCGTTGTCGTTCCATCGGTGATCTAAGGCTGTTGGGGGGTTTGCAGAAAGGCCTTGCCTTCCTTGGATATCACGGTAGGAAAGACAGGCCCAAGTTGCTGCTGGGCCCCAGAACTCGCTGTAGTATCCACCATCGGCGGGTAGGTTGGTGGCTTGGTTATTGTACACCACCTCAGTTAGTTCTCTGATCCCTCCCGATGAGTCTCCTGGGCCTAGAGGTGTGTTTCTTGGGCCCTGGCTCCCAGACCCCCCGGTCTGGTAAGCGTCGGCACAGTTTCCGCTAGTCGCTGCTGCAGGCCAATTCCCACTGAGAGCGTAGAGCGTCTCGTAGACACTCATGTTAGCGCTGACGAGCATGGGCTTCAGACCTACGAAGTACCCCCCGCTAGCAAAGTTCCCTCCGTAGAATACAGCACACATGTCAGCCCACTCTGCATTCATGGAGCCAGATGTATCGATGGGGACTACCATCTCTACTTGGCCCCCCCGGGTATCATCCCAAACTATCTGAACGAAGTCGTTTACGTCAACCGCGATATCTGGGTGACCCTTTTGACCAAGAATAGGGGTCAATAGTGTGCTATCAATCTCTACTATTACCATTCTAGCGACGTGATCTATTGACAGCATCTTGTAGTAAATCTGAGATTGCTGATAGTATAGTTCCAATGGTTCAAACGAGTCTTCCCAAACGATATGCGGATTATTGTCAGAATCGACGTCGATCGCAGGCCAGTCTCTGTTCTGGGGATTGTTTGCAACCTCGAAATCATCTGGAACAACAGAGAGTACCGAGTCCAGTGACGCGTCGCCGCTCTGATCGTCCAATGAAGGATCTAACAGTGTGTACATTATCTTGTACTGGCTGGCCTTATCTGCCCATACAACGTGAACCATGTCATCATGATCGACTCTTATGTCTGGATGCCATGCCCGATGTGCACCTGGATCCGAAATTTGAGTCTCAGAGATTAGGGTCTCTCCTCTTGGATCGAGCATCTTGTAGTAGAGATGATTCGTATTTCTGCTCCAGACAACGTGGACATTTCCTGAGGAGTCGGCATCCATTGACATCATCCTATCATTGTGAACTCCACTCTGTACAACTTCGATAGGGTCGGTCAGTACGATCTCGCTTGCACTTGCAGGCGAGGAGAATGAAGAGAGTAGGCTAACTAGCATCAACATCACGATAGTTAAGCCGCTCTTCTTGGGAGCTTTCCGTTCGTCATCAAGGAAGCGATAGGTATGCATCGCTCTCATTCGACTTTCTCGAATACTTAACCTATACCCATTATGGTCACATTATTCGGATTTTGAACTAGGCCCATTCGAGTGGGTCAAAGTCCTTCCCAAAGCCGCCTGTCTCGTCGGTATCAATCTCTGAATGCCTGGTTGGAGATTTGGAAGATTTTCTTCCAGTCTTCCCCTCCCAATCATCAACTGGACCTGGCTTTCCCTTTCCGTTTCCAAAGCCGTACTTAATCTGATGAATCAGTGATAGTTTAGTCAGCCAAACTCTTCTCATGCTCTGCATAAATTCGTTCTGGGTAAGCCCGTCTAGCCAAACTGGCCTTGAGAGATTGAAAGCCTGTAATGGGCCTGCAACTCCCTGCTTGCTTCTCCCGACATGAAGTACCCAATCTAGATCCGAGGAAGTCATTCTGATTCTGGTATCGTGTAGCCATTCCTCCCATGACTCTGAGTCTTCTTTAGCCATTTCACGCATTGACTCCTGCTGTCCTTCATCCACTCTAGTGATAGAGTAAACTAACACCAAATTTCTCTTCTTGGGAATTACAATATTGAACAGATGGCCTTGCTTAGTTGGAGGGTATCTAACGTGTAGGTGGATTATCGCCTGGGGGTCTTTGACCTCCCTAGCCTCTAGCCGCTCACTGTCCAACCATGAACGGATACAGTCTGCTGCCTCGTTGTGATTCACGAATGTTCCAACGGGTCGTCCTATTTAGAGCAAGTTGAGATTGGTTTTCATGTCTGAAATCAATTCTTCGAGTCGCTTCCCTCTATCAGAAGAAGCTAGCTTCACCCTCCTTCGTGAGTTTGAAAAGTCTGACCAACAATCATAACCAAACAAGAATACTAGATTCGAGACGTGAATTAGCAGCATAATTGCCGCTGTAATGGCGATAGTTAACAGGGACGGTGGGTGGATTAGGAGGGACGCAACTATTGCCAAAGGGAACCAGAACAATACAGGTGAAAACATTGCAGCTAGAAAGTGGTAAGTTGTCCTTGCATCTATTCCCTCGTCGGTTCTATCTCCAAGATACCAGGCAAAAAAAGCCTGTATCCCTGTAGAGGGGAGGGTTATTGGGGACGACAGAATCATCAGAATTATTCCAAGCGCGGCCTTTGACCAACTGGTTCTATTATCTAGCTTAGTTCCATTCAGTGCGCGACCATCTAATTCGTAATCGTGCAAAATCTCTGCAGCCTCAGTGGCTGAAGACATTAGACTATCCATGGACTTCTCCCCGGACAGAGATTCTCTAACTTCTCTAGCAGCAAGAACCTCTTCTCTGAATGATTGCAATTTGGTGTTGGAAGTATTCGACTTGACATGTCCTATTAGGTGCCAAGCACGGTATGTTTCCCAATCGGGAGCGTTTGGGGTTACTTCCGATAGAGACGAAAATAAGGTGTCCCTCAATTCATGTACTTGATCCGATGGTGGTTCTTCCCAAGATCCTGAGGACAATCGCTCAGGGGCTCCTGAAACTGCTGGAGCGTGGACAGGAATAGGTTCTTGAAACTCGACAAAGACATCTGTTCTGAACCAGTGGTGACACCGGAAGTGCAATCCTACGGGCTGAAGAGCGGGGTTGGGTAGACCTCGGTGTTTCGCGATTGAGGCGGCATTGAGAGCGAATCTCATCGGTCCGGTCTTGAACCGATGAAGGTGTGGGTCTTGGTGTGACTTGCCTTCGGGCATTACCATGGCATTGTATCCCGATGCAATGCAGTTTGTCATCGTAAGAAGGGTCCTGTCATTGATTTCTCTCGCATATTCTTCATCCGATACTCCGCTTTCAATCTCAGACTTCCTGATTACGGGTTGCGATCCCATTCTCCTTGAGAACCACCCAATTAGTGGCATTGTCATCAAATCGTGTCTACCCATTGAGATTATTCTTCTATCTTGGGAACGAACCAATGTAGCAGGATCGACCAATCCATTAATGTGGATTGAAGATATCACTCTCCCTCCTTCAAAATCTGGAATCTTATCGTATTGACTTCGTCTGAAAATATATCTCAAACCTATGCCCATCAATAAGAGGATAATGTGCCAGAAGTAGGGAT
The DNA here is from genome assembly GCA_029977385.1 of Methanobacteriota archaeon. Lineage (GTDB taxonomy): Archaea > Thermoplasmatota > Poseidoniia > Poseidoniales > Thalassarchaeaceae > UBA36. The sequence continues at coordinate 7,312 of JAPOKZ010000001.1, read as the reverse complement.
TTCCTGGATGTCTTCCAGTATGATCCCATCGAATATTATCCAGTTTTTTCCTTCTCAGTTTCATTGCTCCTCTAGACAGTTGGGGTTCGATATCGGGTGCATCCTGCATATCCGACACGGGTTTCGGATGGGGTGCGAGGTCTTGATTATTGAGAGTGTGGTGTACCCAACAACTCTCTAATTGAAGATGATATTGTCACTCCATCGTTGTTATCTATCGGAGAAGACTTGAACGGGAATGAGAGGCCGCTGCCATCTTCCATCTTAGGGATGATGTGAAAATGGACGTGGAAGACACTCTGGAATGCATTTGGACCGTTGTTCTGAATTACATTGAATTCAGATGCTCCAGTAGCGTTCAACACCGCCTTTGATATCTTAGGCAAGACTCTGCCGATAGCCTGTGAAGACTCTTCACTTAGTTCGTCCAAGGTTCTTGCTGGCTCTTTGGGGACTACTAATGTATGACCAGGACTAGAGGGGTTGATATCCAGAAATGCGAATACTAAGTCGTCCTCGTATACCTTGTGACAGGGTATATCTCCTTGGATGATCTTTGTGAAGATGCTTTTGCCATCTTCCATTTTCTCACCCGGAATTAAGAATCGCTTCTGCGACTGATGCCAGGCCATCCAACCGAAGTGCCTCAGCCATCTCGGTATTCATGACTGATGAGGCGTCAGTCAGGCGTATTCCTACGTCTTTTAACGCTCTTACTTCGGCTAGTGAGGCCTCATTGGATGATCCAGACAAGATGGCAGATGTCAACTTGGAGTGGAATTTTGCAACGACGATTCCCTCTCCTTCCATTATGGAAGAGAGCCTCTCGGATTCACCTTGCAACGCCTCTTCAATCTGAGCGTTTCCTCCGAATTGAATTCCTGTTGCCCATCCCGCGGCGTGTTCACCTGCAGCTTTGCCAGATACTAGATCGTCAAGTAGGAGGTTACCCGGTAGAACGTTTGACCCGTGCATTCCAGTATGAGCGCTCCTTCCCGCTGCGTATAGTCCCGTATGCCAGAGATCCGAAGTGTGGCCCTCCGCAGTTTCTCCTTGGAAGATAACTCGTCCTTGAGAGTCACACGGAGCTCCGCCGGTTGTGTATGCTACCCCAGGAGAAAGAGGAATTACATCCTTAGAAATGTCAATCCCTAGTCTATCCATTATTCTCATCGATGTGTGAGAGAACCAGGTCTTTGCATCTGCATCCATCTCTCTGAGGTCGAGGACGCAAGGTTCTCCTTCCAGGACTTCCTCTGGTCCTACATCCTCCCCGTTCTCTCTTCTTATTCTACCACCGGAACCTAGAACATCCATAGGAATATGAATCCCGCAATCCCTAATCGTAAGAGGGTGCCTTGGAGTGCTTGACATCCCCTTCAAATTGATTCCAGCAGAAATAGCTAGTGCTGAGCCGGTTCCCGATCCATCGCTGGGTTTTGACCATAGTCCCTGATGGCCTTCTGTTGCCAGGATAACTGCCTTAGTCTGGATCGCGTCAACTCTCCCAGAGGTAGCATCGAGTATCACGATACCTCGAATCTGTGAGTTATCCGAGACTATAGTAAGAGGAATCGAATCTGTGTTTCTCTGGATTCCTCGCTTGATGGCCTGTTCTTCGAGGATTCGAGTCGCCTCCCTCACAGTTGAATCGCCGCAACCCGTCAGTCTGGGTGTTTTGTGTCCTGGTGCTTCTGATACATGTGGAAGTCCCCCCTCTCTACGTCGAAGGACTAATCCCCATCTCTCTAGTTCAGCTAAAGTCTCCACACCCTGTTTGCATGTCCTAGATACAGTCTCTTCGTCGCATGCTTCGCCTCCTATTGCTAGAGTATCCTCCTCGTGGGATTTAGAATCCATTTCATCTATTGAGGCTGCTAGTCCGGCTACTGGGTGGGCGCCTGAAGCAGAGCCGACCCCCAACTCATCGATCATGAGGGGTACCGTTCCGCCGTCGGCGCAGGCTATCGCTGCACGCAGGGCTGCTGGCCCCGAACCGATGATGACGACTTCTCTGGACTCCATCTTTCTCTATGACCCAGAGGTCTCAGTCACAAGAACGTGACGCTGTGAGAGATTCAGTACCTAATTTCAATCAGCAACGGAAATGGCTATTCTACGCACTGCTACTGCGGCATCGAGCATCTTCTCTGTGGCTCCCTCTGGATTGAATCCGGAGGATAGTGTTGTTTGGACAACGAACGCAGAGAGTGTCTCCCCCTTAGGCCCCCTCAGGTTCACCTGAACCGGCTTTGATCCTGTAGATCCAGTGGGCCAAGCAAGACCTATCCATAGTACCAAGCTGTTATCAATCAGTCTTGCAAGAACGTCTACTATGTCATTTCCTTCTTCTCCAATTTTTGCTGGTTTCTTGGGCTGTCTCGAAACCGGAGGATTCAATCTCAGTGTCTGTTGATGGGGTTCTCCGTCAGCAGCAATGATGTCTACCTCTATCTGCGATTCTTTGCCGGAGTGGTTGTGAATCATTACGAACAAATCCCCCTGACCTTGGGAGCACCTCGGGGGGATGTCCAGATCGAGCCTCCAAGGATTCTCTATAAGAGAAGCATGTCCTCTCAATGCAGCATCTTCGAGTCTGTCTATCAGTCTGAAGAGTCCGGGTTGCCACGCTCTAGTATGTGCCATTAGTCTTCGGAGGGTCCTGTAGCAGAACTTGGACTCGTTGTTGTTCAAATCATCTATTGCGGCCACTCTAAAGACTCTCTTGGACTCCGAGATTAGTCTGTTCTCGTCAAGTAAGCCTAGATGATTCAGATGTAGTACACGAAGCAGGTGCTCTATGGCAGATTCGGGCGTTTGGTTTGATCTAACCTTACTTTCTAGGCTACTAACCCAATCGTCCCATGCTCCAGCGGTTTCTGGATCTAAATGTGCGACTACCAGATCTGTAAGAGCTCTGTTTAGCGTACTCTGATGGAGAGTTGGGGCGTGCATAGATAGCAATGGGAAGTCGGAGTCGATCATGGGAATCCGGCGCTCCAACTGAAGGGTGTTAATAATCGAAATTGATCCTAGGAATATTGCCAATCCGAAGAGTATCGACGCCAGAATTGTTCCTGTCTCGAAGTTGTCTTCGGAATTCAGAGCTGCTGCTGCGAGTATTGCGCACACTAGTCTGGTTCTCTCTCTGAGTGTTCTTTCTTGGAGCGTGTTCAGGATTCTCTCTACACCTGGATATGCTTCCATGGATCTAGAACGTCCGATTTTCAACTGAAGTCTATCTCTTGCAGACATCTGGGCGAAGGAGGAGGCTAGCATAGCAGGGAAGAAAAGTGCAGCCTGTGTTGCGAAAAGTGCTACCCCTATGTTCACAAGTTCTCCACCCCGTCCTGATGCTAGGAATATCGTGATCAATACAGCAGCGAAGGAAATCGATATTCTGGCTAGGCCGCTCCATCTAATGGTTGCAATTTTGGTCCAGAATACTCTCTGGGAGTCTCTGATTCGTACTCGACGTTCCAGGGCCGACTCGTTGGAGGAATCTGACGTGTTGTCTTCGCCGTATGGATCGGGGAGGTCAGACATGTTGCTCGCCACGTGTTCTCCAGTAGCTTACCCTGCTTGATGGCATCGGATGAGCATGGGGATGATGGTACTTTTTCGGGGCAGATTTCTTCAGGAGTGCGTGCTCGCGGGAACGGGCGTGTAGCATAGCCTGGATAATGCACCGGCCTCCTAAGCCGGGGACCGCGGGTTCGAATCCTGCCGCGCCCGCCACGATTACATGGAGAGCCCGTGGCTCTTGCCTGCGAGAGCAGTTCGATGGAGGAATCTCTCAAAGTGAATACGAGGATAAGTGGATCTCTGTAGGCCTACATCACATTCGGACAGTGCATCCAGAATCTCTTCCCTTAGTGTCTGAGGGATACTGAGTCTTCTTCCGACTATAACAGCATGAATCTGTGAGACAAGATCGGTGGAATCTAGTCCATGATGATTCATCAGATTATCCACTTCCGCCACTGCTCCAGATAGGACTTTCTTATTTCTGCCACGATGGTTTTCCCACTTCCATTCGACTACTTTTCCTCGAATAGCCAACTCCACCAGTCTTCTCCCCGCTTGGAGAGTTGATGCCTGAACCATCTTGTGTACCGATGAGCGATTAGAAGAGAGGCCCCTAGAATCTAGCATCTCGAGAGTGAATATCGCTTTCTTGAGGTTGCCTTCTGATATGTAGGATATATCATCCAGAACTCCGTCAGCGGGTTCACAGTCGTTTTTCTCAGCAATTACCGACAGGGTCCTAGTGATTGTTTCTCTGTCGGTGGATGGGATTCTAATCAACTGACTTCGCGAACGTAGTGCGTCTATGATTCTGGATGGTGCGCGAGCCACCAGTATGAATCTGGAAGCCTCTCCCACCGCCTCCATCATTCTCCTGAGGTATGCCTGACGAATATGACCCAAGTAATCGGCGTCTTCGATTACGATTAAGCGACTGATGGGCATCATTCCATCCTGAATTTCGGTCTCCAAACCTGCTGGAGCATTATTGTCCTCTAGAGAGTGGGATATTCCTCTGTCAAATGCATCAAGACTGGTTCTTCCTGCCAAGGTATCTCTGTCTGATCCGCTCGGTCTTAGGAACTCTTCGAAGGAAGACATGGCTCCCCTCTGTCTCACTAAATCTCGTGCTTGAAGAATATGAGTTGTAGACTTCCAACCGGGTCCTAGAAGCTGTCTAGCGAATAGTCTCCAAGACGCAGTCTTGCCCACTCCCGCGGGTCCGCTGATTAGAATATGTGGGGGATCTATCGAGGTGCTACTGGAAACCAGTGTCTGACGGACCGACTCTGGGACTGCCAATTCATCGAATCTCGTCGGAGCCTCTGTCTCTAGCCAGCTCGCCACATACTGATGGGAGAGTGGAGGGTCTTGAACTCCGCGATTGTCACTCGGCTTTGAGGACCTTAGCCATACCGTCCTTTCTTGGCTTGACGAATATGCGGTATCCGCACTTATGACAGGATCTTCCAGTAGAGTCTGCCTCGGTCCATGTCATGTATCCGCAGTTAACACACTTGTAGCGAATTTCTAGGGGGTCCATGGGAGAGTTGCAGTGTTTGCAGTGTTCATCAGATGTAGGGTTATACTGCCTCTTATCTGTCCTGTTGCAGTTCCTGCACTTGTGTAGGATGTCCTTGTCGCCCTTCATTGCTACCAAGCCGGCGACCTGCCGGGCCTTCTTCAATCTGTCCTATACAGATTTGGCAGATTTACATATCTCGACGAAGTTTTCGAATATGTTTGAGCCGAACTCAGTATCGTTTACTTCCGGATGAAACTGGAGGCCGAATCTGTCTAATTCTTCGTTTTGCATTGCCTGAACCTTACAGGAGTCGCTTTCGGCGATTACAACGAAGCCAGGCGGAGTGCTCGTCACCTCGTCGTTATGACTTTCCCAGACCGTTTGTTGCGGCGGTGTACCTTGGAAAAGAGGTCCGCCGTCTCCTACTAGAGAAATAATGGCGGCGCCGAACTCTGGCTTGGTAGCCTCTCCAGCATCTCCTCCATAGTGCCTAGCCATGAATTGGTGGCCTGCACATATCCCCAAGATTGGGACTTCCAGACCGAGATAGTCGGCACAGTTACCTAACTCCCCAGTGAGGCCAACTCTAGCCGCTCCTCCTGATAGGATTAAGCCGTCCAGTTCTCGTATTTCTGATACAGGGACGCTGTTCGGGAGTATCTGCGTATCCACGCCTAGATATCGAAGCATGCGCCATTCTCGATGGGTCCATTGACCACCGTTATCGATGACATCGATGACAACCGGAGCTCCTCCCATGCAGAGCCTGAGCACGGTTGGGCCATCAATGATGCCCCCTCAAACCTTGAAAAAGGAAGGCTATCTCGTCAGAGAGCCGGCCCCGATGGTGTAGTGGCCTATCATGCAGCCCTGTCGAGGCTGCGACCCGGGTTCAAATCCCGGTCGGGGCGCCAATGAATCGTCGATTAGGGCGGTTTCCGTGCATTATGTGATTGATCCAATTGGTCTCTCGATTTTTTTTCTTATGGCCTGCATCTACCGGAAATATCTCCTGTCCGTAGGAGGTGTGTCTAGGATGTTGTTCAAACTAGTCTTCCTGAGGTGCAATCCAAGCCTGGAAAGAGCATAGCCTCAGTCTGCTGCTGTAGTCCCTCTTTATCCTTAGAGCAGGTTCTGGGAACCCCTCCAGTGAGTCAGGGAGATCCCGCCTAATGGATTGGTTAGCACGGTCAATTCTGTTTTCTGAGACAATAACTCTACCTCTGACCATGGATGGGGACTTTCTGTCTAGTAGAGGCACAAGAAATTTCAGAATGTCGAGTGTCCTATGTGGGAGATTTACTATGAGAAGGTCCCATCGACCTCTAAACTCTGGGTTTGCTTGCAGTTCCATTGCATCGCCTACTCCAATTATTCGGTCATCGAAAATTCTTGAAATCGGAGCTGGTTCCACCGGATACTTCCTGCCATCCCATCTACGGAGGTTGTCCATTAGGAGCTCCACTGCATCGGGATTCAGGTCTGATGCAAGTACCTCGCTGACTAGGTCTGGTTCCGAAAGCAGGACGGCTAGCGAGGGCCCTACCCCACAAAATGGATCGCAGACCCTTAACGGCCTTCCTAGAAGTTCTCTTAGTTCCCTAGCGAGGGCTAGAGTCTCAAGTCTCTCCGACTGGAGTTTAGTAGAGAAGTACGCCTTATTTGGGTCGCATGCGATGGATTTACCGGACTCTCGGACCAGAACACGAGTGCTACTGATGGAGTCAGGAATTGTCTCGGTAACTATTGCTTCATCGACTCTCGCACCTATGGGTGTTAGTTTGCGAATCCTGAGCTCGCCTTGGACTCCTTCATCGTTTAGGATCAGCCTGATGTGAGGATGAGATTGGAGTTTAGCCTCTGCGATTTGTGCAGAGTACTTCTCCAAGTCATCTTCGATTCTAACTATCATCATATCCGAGATAAACTCATGTGATGAGGGCCATGCTTCGCCGTGAGCTTCAATCACCTCTGCTCCCAATAGATCGGTGAGATGGTTCCACCAATCGGAGTCGGTTCTGGTGTCGGGCAGCCCCTCATGAACCTCAATCTCGTATTTGTCCAAGGGTTTCGGGAGTGCGATTGGAGAGCCCGGATCAATGGGAACCAGCCTGAATTCTGCATCGTCCTGGGAGAAAACCCTCATTCCAGAGGCTAGCCAGTCTCTCTCTCTGAGTAGAGTAATAGTCCGCTCGACATCGCGATTTGGAACCCTCAGGTGACGCATCACGTTGATGGGCCGGTAGGCTCCATCGCTTG
>JAPOKZ010000070.1:0-3756 GCA_029977385.1 Methanobacteriota archaeon | reverse complement strand
TCCTGGCGAACTCATCCGAACCGATCAGAGCGACGTTGAGGACCGACATGCCTTCACCTACGTGGTAAGTCCGAACCTGTCCATCATTTGAACCATCAGGAAATACCCGGAAATCGTGCAAGCCATCCCGGCAGCTAGTGCGGGATAGAAGTCCCAGCTCCTCGACTCAATGAGCCAGGGCATGACGATGAACAGAAGGAGGGAAGGAATCACCAGCCAGACGATGTCCTTGGCGAAACCAGAGATATCCGCGGCAGTCTGCCCCTCGTGGTACATCATCATCATCGAGAGGACGCTCACGATCGGGATGGATGCTAGGACTGCAGCCATCAAAGTGCTCCTCTCGGAGACCTGAGCTATGGAGAAGATGATCAGGGCAGTCAGGACGATCTTCCCGGTATCGAATGCCCATCCCATGGTCTCCGCTAGGAATTCAACATTTAGACAATTCACTCCAGGAACTGACATAGACACCAATACATATGCTACTCCTCCTTTCGTGATTCATGGGGGACTACAGGAAGGGCGTCGACTACAGGGACGGGGGAGAGATCAAGATAGCTGATCCTTGCAAACCGCTCTCCCTTCTCGACGAGTGGATAGAGGAGGCCAGGGGGAGAGGCCTTGTGGAACCAAACGCAATGAGCGTGGCAACAGTGGACACCTCTGGCGCCCCAAGAAGCAGGATGGTTCTCCTCAAGATGGTGGAGGGGGATGAGATAGGCTTCTTCACGAACCTGGAGAGCGACAAGTCACTCGAGATCGCAAATCGCAACTCAGTTGCCGTCAACATGTGGTGGCCTGAGATGGAGAGGCAGGTCAGGATGGAGGGCATCGCGTATCAGATGGAGAGATCGCAAGTCGAGAAGTACCATCACAGCAGGTCGAGGAAGAGTCGGATCGGTGCATGGGCCTCTGAGCAGAGCCGGGAGATGGACTCGAAGGACGACCTTGGCAAGAGGTTCGAGGAGTTCGAGTCTAAGTTCGAGGGGGGAGAGGTCCCGCTTCCTCCGTACTGGGGGGGGTTCAGAATCACGGTTAACAGGGTGGAGTACTGGTCAGGAAGGCCCAGCAGGCTGCACGAGAGGATCGTGCTGGAGAGGGAGGGCGACTCATGGTCGCAGAGGAGACTCTACCCCTGATCGGGGTTTCTGACAGTGATGATCTGCCAAGTCAGCGCCAGCACAAGCAGAGTCCCGACCGGCGCACTCAACTCAGCGACCCTATCCAACATGAGAACGACCAGGAAGAAGCAGACCTGCAGTGAAAAGAGGCCGAGGTAGATCAGGGGGGCGCCTCTCATCCTGTAGTCCATGAAGTCGTAGATGTAGACCCCTGCGATGAAGTTGGCATAGATGGCCGCCCACGCGACGTAGGCTATTCCGAAGACCGCTGGGAAGGCTATGAAGGCCCACTCCACTTCCATCTCGTTGACCAGCAGGGAGAACCCCAGGAGAGTCACGTTCACGTTGTGCATCACGATCTCGTACCACGTGAAGAGGCGGTCTACACCATGCCCGCTATCCAGACTCTTCGGGATAATGTGGAAGGAGATGACGCAAGTGACGAGGATGGCGCAGGAGTACGAGGCGGAGAACAGGATAGGGGATGACACCAGGATCCAATCCGGCACCACCCCTCCGGAGGCGTGTATCCACGTGCCTGCGCCGGAGACCCCGTAGCTGATCCCGATTAGTGCGAAGTGCCACATCGTGAATGCGGCCAATCGCGTCGGTCCGACCACCTTCCTGGGTCGTACCTCTCTCTCCCTGAAGTACAGGGGGAAGTCCGAGCTGCCCTTGGGATTCAGTGCCACCCAGCCGAGGGTGACGATCACCAGGATGCAGCAAGCGAATCTGAAGGCACCTAGGGCCGAATCGGGAATAACCTCTGAGGTGGCGACCTGGGCCTGCGTCTGGGATGGCTCCAGAGCGCCGGAGTTGGAGATGAACAACAGGCAGAATATCAGGAAAAGCAGCGTCAGTATCGCTGTGTCGGGCCCCTTGTCCCTGTCTCCGTAGCGCATCAGGTCATCGAGCACGGCTCGGCGACGGAATCCGGTTTGAATATCCTTCTAGTAGGCCGTCTGGTTGGCCTCGTAGGCCTTCATCATGGCAGTCCTCGCCATGATGATAACGAGGACGGCGGAAGACAGCAGCACGATCCCCAGGATGGTTGAGGTCCTCATCAGCATCAGGCAGAACCCGGTGATCCCGCAGGCATAGCTAACCATCTCGCACACGGATGCCAGCCTGAGTATCGAGTCCGGAACTATCAGCTTCGCGGACGAGTCGTACTCCCTGATCATCCTGGACAGGAGGATGTACAGGCCTTGGAAGGGGATCGCGAGGCAGAACAGGCCCATCGCCAGAATCAGGACCCTATCGTCCGGGTTGGCGCTGATTTCGCTCCCCTTCCAGAACAGGTTACTCAGCCCCACGGAAAGGAGGCCGGTGTGAATCAGTGCGGATGTGGTACTGGGCGAGGCCACCTCTGGCGATTCTGGTACCACGGCCGAGTTCCCAATCGGGGCATTATTGAGAATTGCTGTGGAACCGCTCGGATAACTACTGGTTTTCGGACAGCCTGCTGCGCATCGCCCTCTTCCAGACTGGAGGCACCAGGCATGGCCACCAGGAGGCGTAGTATCCCCACCTCAGCTCGGGCGTCCCCTCGTAAGGGCGCAGCTTCCAGAAGGGCACGCTGGCACGTAGGTGGTGGTCGGAGTGACGGGTCAGCTCCAGCAGGCTCCACCTGGACCAGCGGGCCTCTGTGTTCCACGAGTGCTCCTTCGCGAACCTCTCGTCCTCAGACCTCCTGAGGCCCCAGTGCCGGATGTAGTTCACGTACTCCAGGGTCAGGATGCTTATCGCGGAGAGGACCAGCCACCCCGCGGCTACAGGGATTCCGTCGAACCACCCCATCCAACCGGGCACGAGTGCGATCGAGAGCAGAGTGGCGATTTGGAGCATCAGGCCACGGTATGTGGGGTTGCTGAGCCCCGTCTTCCCCCTCTTGCTGTGGACTCTAGCGGATGATGCGAACTGCCCAGGGATGGTGCTCAGCCAGAAAGACCACAGCCCTTGGTCGGCCCTCGCGGATGCGGAGTCCTTGTCCGTGCTGACCCACTTGTGGTGGACGTGGTTGTGCTCGTAGGTGAAGTGTGTGTAGTTAACTGAGAAGAGAAGGACTCGGGCGAGCCTCCATCCGGGGCTCCCTCTCTTCTTGTGCCCGAGCTCGTGTGCGGTCACTATCGCCGAGGAGGCGGCGCTCAGCCCCGAGGAGAGCCCTCCGACGACCAGCCACCAGGTGAGACCCTCATTGGCAGCGAACCAGAAGAAGGTCCCCACGACAACCAGCTGCAGGATCCCATGAGCCCATAGAAGGACCTCGAAGGGGGTCCCGGACTCCCTCGGCGGACGTGCCACCTTCGACTCCCCCATCACTATGTCCAGTATGGGCCCCACCCCCCATACGAAGACGACACCCATTGCCACGAACACCTGGTCCTCGATGACTCCTAGGATGTTTCCCGAGATCGCTAGAAGAGGGGTGATTAGGCCCAGTAGGTGGAACGCCCACGGCTCGGGGGTGAGCTGCTCGACCTCACTCATACAAATCTGCGTGACGGGCTCTAGCCTTAGCGATTTTCGGTGCTACCACTGCCACGCAGTACGGATTAGAGGCGCCGTTCCTGGCGAAGTAGTCGTGGTGGTAGTCCTCTGCCACCCAGAACTTCTCCAGGGGGACCACCTC
>JAPOKZ010000098.1:0-2373 GCA_029977385.1 Methanobacteriota archaeon | reverse complement strand
TGTCGTAGTACTCCGAGACCTCCTCTATGGCTGCCTCGGCATCCTCCTTCTGCGAGTCATCGGAGTATAGAACGATGCTACGGTACTGCGGGCCTACGTCATTGCCCTGCCGATTCAACTGGGTGGGGTCGAAGAGTGTGTGGAAGACCCTTAGCAGAGTCATCCTTGGTATCACATCCGGGTCGAAGGTTACTCTCACGACCTCTGCATGGCCTGTCTTCTTCCCGCATACCTGCTCGTATGTGGGGTCGTCAACGTGCCCGCCGCTGTATCCGGGGACCACCTCGTGGACCCCCCTGAGACCCAGCAGCCCGCCTTCTATGCACCAGAAGCAACCTCCTCCAAGATGCAGCTCCTCCATCTTCTACCTCCTGTAGTTGGGGGCCTCTCTGGTTATCTCCACATCGTGGACGTGGCTCTCGGAGAGTCCTGCATTAGTAATGCGGACGAACTTGCACTCGCTCTTCATTTCCCCGATGCTTGCGTTACCCGTGTAACCCATGGAGCTTCTCAGACCTCCCATGAGTTGGTAGAGAACCTGATCCACAGGACCTCTGGATGGGACTCTGCCCTCGATTCCCTCGGGGACGTACTTCCTGGTATCTCCCTGCGAGGACTGGAAGTACCTGTCAGACGAGCCCTTGCTCATGGCACCCAGCGAACCCATCCCTCTGTACTGCTTGTAGGTCCTGCCCTGGTACAGGATAGTCTCGCCCGGCGACTCGTCGGTACCAGCTAGAAGCGATCCGACCATCACGCAGTCGGCACCGGATGCTATCGCCTTGGCGATGTCACCGCTGTACTTTATTCCGCCATCCGCGATCACGGGGACCTCCCTCTCGGAACAAGCCTCCACGGCGCTCATCACAGCCGTGAATTGCGGGACCCCGACCCCCGTCACTATCCTGGTCGTGCATATCGATCCCGGGCCGATTCCCACCTTGATCGCGTTCGCCCCGCTGTCCATTAGAGCTGCTGCTGCTTCTGGCGTCCCGACGTTCCCCGCGATAATCTGGGCATCAGGACCAGCCTGCTCCCTGATGGTCCGAACTGTGTCCAGAACACCGTGTGAGTGACCGTGAGCAGTGTCAACTGCGACTGCATCGGCCCCTGCCTCGAACATTGCCAAGGCCCTCAGTATGCCCTTCTCCCCTGTTCCCGTGGCCGCCACAACGCGCAGCCTACCCATGTCGTCCTTGCATGACAACGGGTTGTCTCTGGATCTGTTGATGTCCCTTACAGTGATGAGTCCGGAGAAACCCCCTTCCTCGTTCACTACGACCAGCTTCTCTATCCTGTGCTGGTGTAGCAGCCTCTTTGCTTCCTCGAGGTCAACGTGCTCCCGGACTGTGACCAGATCAGTGGTCATTACCTGTGAGACCTCCGTACTGGGGTCCTCTACGAATCTGATGTCCCTGTTGGTTACCATCCCAACGATGACCCCATCGCCGTTGATTACTGGGAACCCCGAGAAACCGTACTGGTCCTTCAGGGAGCGTAGCTCGCCAACTGTCATGCTGGGTTCTACTGTCACAGGCTCCAGGACGAGCCCGGACTCGAACCTCTTGACCTTGTCAACCTCAACAGCCTGCTCCTCTATCGGCATGTTCCTGTGTATCACGCCTATGCCTCCGCTCTGGGCCATGGCTATCGCCATCTCGGCTTCTGTGACTGTGTCCATGGCAGCTGATACTATCGGTGCGTTGAGGGTTATGGAGGTAGTCAGCCTCGTGGAAAGATCTACCTCGGCGGGAAGCACTGCTGACTCTGCTGGCAAGAGTAGAACGTCGTCGTAACTGAGTGCGGTCTCAATCTGCGCCATTAGGGATACGCGTGGAGACCTGTACTTCAACGATTGCATAATTCAGAGCAGTCCTCCAATAACTGTCCGCATCCCCCGGGTGCCATCTCTGATAGGTCAGAGAAGCCTAGGGAGAATTTCCGATCACCTGCTCATGCTGGTCAGATGGAGGTTCCTCCCTCTTCCCACCAACCAGGGCCGTCCGTTTCATGCCTCTTACCGTCTTGGTGCTTCCAGCAGTATTCGGAATCCCTGAAGCTCAGAGAATTGCAGTGATCCATGGAACATTTCACCAACTGCTTCCTTTGTCTTTCTGACGGATCATATTTCTGGTGGCCCTTTGCCGGACTCGAATCCTGATCTTTCGACGATTCGTCACCTAACGATGCGAAAAAATTGCCATCGTTGAATGCCTTGTCGAAAATCCAAGCCACTAATCCTACTAACAAGATGAAAATATCAATTTCAAAGATCCCGGTAATCATGACGTCACTTGCTGCTATTTGGGGTATGCATCAAGTTTGCCACTGCTTGACTCACTGGGCGCCCTGTGAGCCACCCGCTGGTCAGAG
>JAPOKZ010000076.1:0-3128 GCA_029977385.1 Methanobacteriota archaeon | reverse complement strand
TGGTGGATGAAGAGGGCTACAGAAACCCCTCACTGGCAGTGGATGCCATTGCACTGAGAGACGGATCTCACGGAGCCCAGGTTCTTCTCATCACGAGGGGCTTCCCGCCCTGGGAAGGCAGGCTGGCATTTCCTGGGGGTTTCGTGGAAATGGGTGAAGATCCAGAGACTGCCGTCCTGAGAGAGTTGAGCGAGGAGACTGGTATCGAGGGAAGTGAACCAGAGTTATTCGCTGTGAGGGGGGATCCCGACAGAGATCCGAGAAAGCATATCGTATCGATATTCTACCTGGTCAGGGTTGATTCTAGGTCCATTCCCGTAGCTGGAGATGATGCCAGACATGCTGAATGGATCGATCTGAAAAGCCTGGAGGCCGAACAAGTGGCTGGAGACCATTTCTCAGTCATCGAGCAACTGCGCAAGTAAGGCTATACACGACACCCCATGGGACAATCATGGGCAGGAAATTGAAGATAGATACTGGGGAGCCTAAACTAGGCCCTTACACCCCAGGAATCAATGTGAAAGACCACATCTGGCTTTCCGGCCAGATAGACGTTGCCGCCGGAGACGATATAGAAGCGCAAACAACTGGGACGCTAGCTAAAATTGACGATCTTCTAGCAGCTGCAAACAGTTCAAAGGCGGATTTGGTGAAAGTAACCATCCTAATGACTGACATAGGTTTCTACGGAAAAATAAACGAGATTTACTCAGAATGGCTAGGAGATACGATAGCCCCGGCAAGAGCAGCCTACGAGGTATCAAAACTTCCTGGTGGTGCACTGGTGGAGATAGTCTGTGAGGCTTTCAGGAACTCGGGCGAGTATAGGACTGATCTACCAGCAGAACTAGAGGAGGCCTTGGTTTAGGTGATACCTAGCCAAGTGAAAATTTCTATCTTGAAGATTTGGTTTTGACTACTTGGGATAATTATGAGTGTTTTCAAAGCATATGACATAAGAGGAATCGCAGGAATTGAGCTTGACTCTGAATTCTCTGAACGCCTGGGCAAAGCGATTGCGACTCACCTGAATGCAAAATGCGTCTCAGTTGTCAGAGACATCAGAGACTCGAGTCCAGACTACCACGAAGCTTTCGTAAGAGGTCTTCTTTCTACGGGAGCAGATGTTTTTGATCTGGGGATATCTACTACTGGGGTGCTGTATCGTTCTACTGTAGATCTTCCAGTAGATGTCGCAGTTGCTATTACTGCCAGTCACAACCCTCCCGAGTACAATGGATTCAAGATTTGCAAAGGGAAACTCCCCCTGGGAGGAGAAGAGTTGCAAGAACTCAGGAGAACGTTCGAAGCAGGTGATTTCAGAGAAGGGAGTGGTGATTATATGATCATGGACTCATACGTGGAAAGTTACGTCGATTCAATCATTGATAGCGTCGGAGGCCTATCTAGGGACATCAGGGTAGTGTTGGACTGTGGGAATGCAGTACCCGGACCTCTGGCGGTCAAAGTACTGGAAAGGCTAGGCGTGGACGTGCTACCACTCTACTGCGATTGGGATAACTCGTTCCCGAATCATCCCCCGGATCCTACAAGACAAGAGAACATGGCTGATTTGGGCAGAGCTGTCCTGGAGCATGGAGCAGAATTTGGAATAGGCATGGATGGTGATGGAGATCGCCTAGGAGTGGTTGATGAGGGTGGTAGGTTCATCCATCCTGATCGACTTATGGGAATTTTCGTCAAAGAAGTCCTATCAGATCTTCCTGAAAACGCTTCAGAGGAGCAGCGTACGATTTTCTTCGACGTGAAGTGCAGTATGGCATTGGAGGAGGCTATCGAGGAGCTTGGGGGCGTACCCAGGATGGTTAGGACCGGTCACACATTCATGAAAAAGGAGTTGCGGGGATTCCCAGACTCTCCAATGGCCGGTGAGATGTCCGGTCATTTCTTCATGAACGATCACTGGGATGGATTTGACGATTCGATTTACTGTGCTGCTAGACTCCTGAGCATAATTGCCAAAGACCAGTCCCCCGAACAAGGAGGTCCGAAATTCTCAGAGAGGTTTGAATTCATGCCAAAATATCCCACCACCGATGAAGGAAAGATTCCCTTGATCGGTGAAAGAGAGGAGGTAATGCAATCTGTGACATCGGCATTCGCGGATATGCCTACTTCCACAGTGGATGGAATCAGGGTCAGATACGATGATGGTTGGTACCTATGCAGACCGAGCAACACAGAGCCGATTCTCGTGATGAGGGCTGAAGGTCGTGATCAAGAGGCGTTGGATCATATTCTCTCTGATGTGAGAAGGAGGATCGGCGAGATAGTCGATCTGGAGAAGCTGAAGTAGCCTAGTACACCGATTCTCTTATCCGAATCTCCCAAGTGGTCGCGACGCTGCCACTGTAGCTTAGCTCGGTAGAGCGTCTGATTCGTAATCAGAAGGCCGGGAGTTCGAATCTCCCCAGTGGCTCCATGTTGGGCTTCCAAAAATGGGAGTCAGCCAAACTTCTGGAAAGATTCCTTCAGAGATGCGATTACTGGCATAGGTTCCCCCGAAAGGAAGCTCATGGTCGAACCCCCTCCAGTGCTGTTGTGAGAGACCATCGAGGACACGCCCCTGCTATTGACCAGGGCGCTGGTATGCCCTCCTCCGATAATGGTCATTGCATCTGTCTCGGTACACATGTTGAGAATCTCTATGGTGCCGAATGCGAAATCGGGGAGCTCGAAGTAAGATGCTGGGCCGTTCCAGAGAATGCAGCCGGCATTCTCGACTAGTGGCTTAAGAGAGGCGAGTGTTTGAAGTCCGATGTCATAGATTGGATCCTCTGTTGGAAGCTCGGAGACGGACAGGGGCCTCCTACCACCCTGCGATTCAACGGCAACGTCAATTGGAAGGAAAATCTTCTCAGGGTTTTCTGAGTAAATCTTCTTCCCCATTTCCCATGCAGTTTCGAAATCATGACCAAGGGTGTTTCTAATGAATTCCTTGTTCCTATCACCAATGTCGTTTCCAGCTACCCAGAGCATCAGATTCCCAGTAACTCCTACGAATGCGATCTTGTCCACCTGGCCCTTGGAAATCAGGTTCATCGCTACCCTGACCGAGTCGTCGCATTTTGCTCCTCCAAGAATTGCAAGGTATGGATCGGGGG
>JAPOKZ010000055.1:0-6350 GCA_029977385.1 Methanobacteriota archaeon | reverse complement strand
CCCTGGTATTCAGATGAGACCTCCCGGAAAACCTCTCTGAATAGCCTGCACCCCCTCGTAACATTGCTCTTATCCACACATGTTACCTTCTGAACGCTATCAAGCCTGGATTGTCGCCGCTTGGCTAGTTCGAATGAGAAGCGGATGACTCTCTCGCTACCCTTCCTGGATATCGGCCTTACGTCCCAGTCTACCTGTCCTTCGAGACCAGGAAATTCTTCGATGACAAGAGGTTCATCCTTGGTCTCCCCCCTGGCTGCCATTCCAGATCTCCGTAGAAGAGCATGATAGAGGCCCTCTGTATTTTCCCTCACCATTACGATGTCTACGAGTTCATTATCCCAAACATCCATGAAACTTCCATGCACTTTGTGCTTGACGCCTTTGTAGAGTTTGACCGGTCTAACGTTTGCATACAAATCCAATGCGGACCTCAGTCCGAGAAGTGCCTGTCCACCTGCAATATCGCCATTTGGAAGAGTAGCTCCCGGCCAGCCAACTGCACCGACTATTATAGCATCAGATTCGTCCCTACAGTATTCGAAAGAGCCATCTGGCCACTCCTCTCCAGTATCCAGATAGTGCTGTCCGCCACAAGGAATCTCGGTAGTTTCCAATGAAATTACTCCCGAATCGTGAAAAGTCGAGAGCAGCCGCTTTACTTCTTCCATTACCTCTCGTCCGGTCCCATCACCCGGCAGGAGTGTCAGTCTGTACGGCGCCATTGATCGGGGCACAACCTTTTCATTCATCAATCCAACCCACGCAAGAGATTTATTTCAGAGCAGATAATTGATAGACGGTCAAGCGGACAACAGGCGCATGGGAACCAACTCGGAAGAGGATAGTGGCGGACCAAAAATAGACATCAGAACACTACCAGAGTCAGTATCCCTTCTTTGGGAGTCAATGCTTCGCAAAAATCCGAACTGGGATTTATCTAAGTGGCTAGACGAAAGGGCCAACGAAGAGTTAGAACTACTGGAGTCGCATCTGGGTAGGGAGAAGTTGAGGTACGAGCAGCGACTCCACAGAATAGAGAATCTTGCAAAACAAATGAAGAGGAGGAGGGAGAGTGCTGGAACATCTCCATTGCCCGATCCAAACCAGCGGAATCTCTTCGACGTATACGGTCCTTCGGAGGATGTTCCCCCGATGGGTGGAAAGGACCTTGGTGAAGGACCACTGGTCGATCTCGGTTCGCTCTCGACGGAGGATGACCTCTTGCTAGCGTACATTAGCCAGAAGATTCTGATTGTCATTGAGGAGGCAAATGAGAAGGACGAGGGTGTGCACTTTGACACTATAATGCGGTTGATGGAGTCTCCGGGAATAAACTCAGAGGATATTGATGAGTCCATATCCTGGCTTCTTCAAAAGAATGAAATCATTGAGATAGAAAGGGATGTTTTTGTCATCAACGGATGACAAACGTGGCCTTAATCAATACAACCATTCAAAGACGAAGAGCGAATCGGGAGATTACCCATGACAAGCGAAACTTCTGGATGGTATGCGAGACTAGATCATGAGTGTCCTGAAAGGACTCAACAAATCGAAATCTGGCTTGATTCATGGCTTGACGCGACCAAGAAAGGACTCCCTATAGCGGCTACTCTTCCTAACCATTGGCCGACTCTACCTGCTGGACTACTCAGCAATCCTGGAACGGTTCTGGATCACTTGATTGCTAGATTTGATGCCCAGAGCGACGGGCGTTCTCCGAGGGGGGTTTATGCTCCTCCAGCAAGGTTTGTCGATGCGATTCTGTATGACGAGCTGCGCCACGGGAGGGGCAAGAAGAAGGAGCCTCCGGCTACACTCTCATTGGCTGCTCTTCCACCTAGTTTCAGAGGCTTTGCAAAGCAGATTAACAAGAATATCGACGAGGATGTAGACTCCGAAAGCGATAGTCCTGAAATGGAGAACAGAACACTGTCGGGAATCCCTATTCCGTTTGCAGATCCTTGTGTTGGGGCTGGGCTTTTCGTGGAAAGGATATTGAGAATACACTCTGAAAGAATTTCAGGAAACTCACT
Organism: Methanobacteriota archaeon; assembly: GCA_029977385.1. Taxonomy (GTDB): domain Archaea; phylum Thermoplasmatota; class Poseidoniia; order Poseidoniales; family Thalassarchaeaceae; genus UBA36. The sequence goes on along the minus strand of JAPOKZ010000055.1, from coordinate 4,311 downwards.
GAATGAAAGGAGAGAGGATACCCTTAGGCTCTTGGAGGGACTGCAGTTAGTGGACAGTTCTGAGGTAGCGGTAATCTCTGCGAGGAAGAGAATCATGATTGTTCTTGCCAGATTAGGTCTTGTAGACCTAGATGGAGAAGGAGATGAAGGAAAGATTGGTCTGAGTGAAGCAGAGATGATTATCGAGAGCAACGTCCGGTGCGTGGACCCCCTTCTCGGAGAGTGGCCATGGAACGAAGGACCTATGCTTCTCGTCACACGCCCCCCATGGCTCAGGATTAAAGATAGATTCAGAGGACACCCTGAAGGAAGTGTTCTGAGAAAGAGGCTTTCTGGGCAGTTAAGGCAATTCAAGGAGGCTAATGGAAGGACTAGATTCTCAGCAATCAAGGGGAACGTGAATCTATACCGACTTTACATTGAGAGGTCCCTTCAGTTGTGTCAGAAAGGTGGACGGGTCAGACTAGTAGTACCTAGTTCAGTTCTGAGAGAGAAAAGCAGTCTACCACTCAGGAAACTACTGGTAGAGTCAAATCAATGGGATTCGGTTTGGTCATTCCCAGAAGATCACAAGTTGCTGTTCGGTGGTTCGCAAGGAGTATCTGTAATCGGTGTAACCGTTGGAGAGGAAACCGATGTTCTAACTAGCTTCGGACCTCTGATGACCGATGATCTATCGTCAGGTAAAGGACTGGTTTCGGATGCTCCCTTCTTCGAACTGGAGAGAGGCCCCTGGTCCTCATGGACCGATGCTTCGTGGGCCGTTCCAAAGATGCCTAGATCGCCAATTGAAAGGACTAGGACCTTGTCAGCAATAGGAAAACTGGCCGATAAGCCCCGCTTGGTTGAAGATGGAACGGGTTTGAATCCGAGTGCTAGGGTAATTAAAGTAAGAGTCGGAGAGGTGGAGAGGTCTTCATGGGAGGATGAGATATGCGAGTGGAGAGACGGGCTCATTCCATTTGTTAGGGCGTCTCACATTCACTTCGAAAATGGTAGAGGAGTCATCAGACACCCTGCCTTCGATAGCAAGAACGTTGGGGAGCCAGAGGTCAATAGCTCTGGATGGTCGGGACCAAAGAATATGACTGTCCAGGCAAGAATCGCTTGTCAGGCAGTAGTAAATCCAAACTCTGAGAGAAGGCTGGTCTGGGCAGTTGTCCCTGAGGGTTGCGTTATCGGAAACTCGGTAAGTTTCCTCGATCTTCCCTCTGAGGTAACAGAGCGGCTCAAAGAGAGATTCGGATCCATAGAAGAAGGTTTGAGTGTCCTGGCTAAACAGCTGAACTCGGAAGATTTAGACTTGTGGTCCAAAGCATGGGCAGCAAATAACAACGTGAATAACTATGAAATTGAGACTCTACCTTTCGAAATAGAAGGTGGAGAGTTTGGTTTGCCGGCTCTAGCCAAAGAAGATAGTCTTGGACAATAATCGGATTTCGGATTTGGGTTTCCTAGTTCCGGAAAATCACCCATATCTAGAATGGATTAATATCCATGGTTTGCATACGCGGGACGTTCCGAACTTGGGATGCATTTAGGAGAGCAGCATGGGAATCAATCCAAAGATCGGGATTACTGGTCTCCCACGCTCGGGAAAGTCAGCCGTACTGCAAAAAGTAGTAGACATGATTTCCGAGGAGGGGAGTGGGTTCAGGAGGACGAAGGGTCCTAGTCCTCCTGAGCACATTATTGGGGGTATGAGGTGCGAGCCAGTAATTGAGAATGGAGAAAGGGTTGGATATGCCTGCGTAAATATTCTTACAGGCGAAAAAGGAGTGATGGCCCATAGAGAAATAGATTCCAGGAATAGAGTTCTTGGTTTCGGAATTGACCCAAGTGAGATCGATAGGGTCGGAGTTCCCGCCATCATTGACAGTATAGGAAACTGTGAGATTCTAGTGATAGACGAGGTCGGGAAGTTCACCGTGGAAAGCGAGGGTTTCGTCAATGCAGTAAGACTGGCATTGGAGCATGACCTACCCACTCTGCTGACTCTTCACAAGAAAAGTCGTCACCCCCTATTGCAGGACATCAGGAGAAGAGACGATGCTCGTATTCTGGAAGTGACTCCAGTGAACAGATCTCTCCTCCCATACAAGATTCACAAATTAATCCAAGAGCTTTGATGCTAACTTAGGTCAAGTTGATTGGAAGTGTCGAATGCGTGAAGGCATGAGTTCTCCCGCTTCGAGGATGACGAGGCTCCTGTCTGGATTCATTCTTTGTCTATTGACGATTACATCCATAGCAGTCTTAGATGGTAGGTTCACTGATTTATCAGAGTTCGGAGTCTTCTCTGTGGTGTGTGTAATCTTTGCCTTAGCAACATTTCTTCTTTTATCACTATCAGCGGGAAGAGGCAAGGAACATGGGAAGTGGCTTACAGACTCAATAATCAGCAGAGAAACCGAAAAGGACATGATTTCCAGGATAGAAAAAGAGAGGGACGAGGCCAGCATGCAAGGCCTCAGTTCCAAATGGGCCAGAATGGAAATGGAGCATCTAGAGTCAAAACATAGTGAGGAGTAGGGAGCGAAAACTTGACCCCATGTCCTCTGCACGCACGGATTGGTAATTGGTATGGGAAACGTTCCTGGAGAGCTGAAATACACCGAGGAGCACGAATGGGTAAGAGTTGAGGGAGACGAGGTTTGCATCGGTGTTACCGACTTCGCTCAGAATGCTCTAACTGAGGTAGTCTGGGTAGAGCTTCCCGAAACCGGCATCGAGGTAAGTGCGATGGAGTCTTTTGCAAGTGTCGAATCTGTGAAGTCGGTAAGCGAGATTTATGCCCCGGTCGCTGGTACAGTAACTGAGGTTAACCAATCTCTGGAAGATTCTCCAGAGCAGATTAACGAGGATCCATATGGTTCAGGGTGGATATGCAAGATTAGGGTAGGGGCTGATTTGGATTTGAGTGGGCTTCTCGATTCAGACAGTTACTCCGAGTTGATTGGAGAGTGACCATGGGGTCCACTCGGCCAGTTCACATCTACGTTGACGGTTCATGTGGGGAGAATCGTAATGTTTCATCAGATACCAAGGCCGGATGGGGGTTCTGTGTCATCTCAGAGGATACTGGGTCTGGAAACGGCAAGGGAAACCTCTTGACCGAATCATTCGGACATGTGGTCACAAATCCGGAGGAAGACGGTTTTTTGGGAGCTGAGGTGGGCTCGAATAACACAGCCGAGCTATCTGCTATCGCCCATGCGCTGAGATGGGTGATTCTGGATAAAGGAGTAGGGACGGTAATAGTGAGGAGTGATTCTACTTACGCATTGAATATCGCCTCAGGCTCTTGGGAGGCAAAGGCAAACCAAGAGTTGGCAAGGAGGGTGAATTCACTATGGAAGGAGGTATCTGGTCTCATCATCCTGAGTGGAGAGCACGTCCCTGCACATAGCGGCCATAGGTGGAATGAGAGAGCAGACCATCTGGCATTCAGAGCCATGCAAGGAGAAACCCCTCTCCCTCTACAATTCTGGAAGCCAGGGAAGAGGTGATTCACTACTCCTTTAGAGGGCCTATGGCCAGATAGACGTATGCGGCCTGAAGGCCCATAAGTAGGCCCACTAGCACCAATAGGAGACCAGTTGGATCTGGAAGATACGGTTGCATCGGATTTCCTGCTATCCAGGCAGTTGCAAGAAATCCTAAGGAGGCGTATAGAACTAGTCTGGCCGATTCCTGTGGTTTCTCCCAGAGATCAATCCAAGGAACCAAGCCCTTTCTCTTGAATGTTCGACGATACCAAGCCAAATATGCCAAGCAGGCACCCACAAGACCAATTACACCTCTAGAGAAACCTGAATCGTCCCATGGTCCACTAGGAGCCACGCCTATTACAAGAGCATCAAGAATCAGCAGACTGGCTACAACTGCATGCGGCCTCCACTCTGGTTCCTTTTGGCTTCCCATGAATTGACCAGACCGAGCCGTAGTAATGATGTATTGCTCTCATCTGGGAGGGGGTGAGGGAAACATGACTGAAATTGAGTTCTCAGATATAGTAGAGGCTGCTAAAGCACTAGAAGGGGTAATCGTTAGGACCCCTGTAGTAAATTCTTCGAAAATAGATGAGCTGGCTGGAAGGAAGGTTTTCATGAAGTGTGAGAATGCCCAACACGTCAAGGCATTCAAATTCCGAGGGGCTTCGAATGCAGTAAGAGTTCTCGGGGACGACGCGGAAGCCGGGCTTTGCACGCACAGTAGCGGAAACCATGGACAGGCAGTCGCTTTGGCTGCAAAGCAGAGGGGGGTCCCTGCTTACATCGTGATGCCTAACAACGCTCCCAAGGTTAAGAT
>JAPOKZ010000057.1:0-5811 GCA_029977385.1 Methanobacteriota archaeon | reverse complement strand
TTCTCTACATCAGTAACTCTTCCCACAAATGGTTGGATTGACGTTCTGAGAGTGACCTCATCATTCTCCAACCCCCCTTCAAACCCTCATCTGGACATCCTTGACGATGGTTCTGATGACTGGGAATTCCCAATGATTGATGATTCTGGACAAATAGCATACGGGAACCTAGGTTGGCAGTCATGGATGACTCTCGATGACTCTTATTCGAGAAGTACGACTCTAACCTTGGATGGCACAAACCCTCAAAGCGTTATGGCGATGATTCCCGAGTCTGCTACAGTCAACTCCGGATTCGTCAGCATTTCTCCGGATGATGACGGCTTCGAGTCTCCAGTCACGGTATCGGTGGCCGGGTCTTCGATTTCAGGAGGCTCCGGGAATACTGCCTTCACAAGTATTCTCAGCCAGGCTCAGATTTCTGGAATAGGCTATCTAAGCCCCACTCACACGGATTCTCAGAATGGCAGAGACTGGCTCGAGGTTCCAATATCTGTATCTTCCAACTCTGCCCAGACTATACACATCTCTTCAATCGGCATCGGATACCTATTCTTCGAGAACATCTCAGGACTGGGGCCAGAAATTGAAGGATACTTAGGAGGAATTTCAGATGATGACTTCGAAGATGAGACAGACATACCCCTAAGCTTCACATCCGACTATGGGGCACTCTCCTTGGATGGATCCATAGTTTACGACTTTATGTTTGTAAACAGGGAGTTCTCAGTCCCGAACACATTCTACCCAGATGGGGATTTAATCGAAATCGTCACAAGTCACCATCATCTCTACGATAACTCCCAGCTTGCAGACATTACCTTAGTCGGAACATCCTCCGATGGCCAATCGATCAGCTTCCGAGTCGAGAATTCCCCGGATGGACTCTGGGGAGCAGGATCAGGGGAGGTACAATTCTCACAGAACTCAGGAAATAGCATAGCCCCTCTGAGTGCAGGAGCAAGCTATGTCACAGAATCCCTTCATAGCGACGGATACGTCGATATCGAAGTCCACTGGAAGTTCAAAGTAGACTGGAACTGGGACGATGTAGAAAGTATAGAGTGGGAGGCCCGAGCTAATGATCAAGATGGAGACACGATTTGGCCTGCTACATCCGCGAGCGGTCGTTCCGGAGAGAATGCCGTAGAAAACGATCTACAGATAGACAACTTCGAGATTAGAGACGAGTTTGATAGGGTAATTTCGAACACCTATGATACCCTATTCTACCCGTTCCCCATACAAGAAGGAGGGTCTCTGAATATATCTGGATCAGTTAGATTCCAAGACAACGAGAACCGAAGGCCCCAAGCAAGCGATTTTTCGGTTGCATTGAACCTCTCAGGCTCCATCTATCCTCTACAGGTGGGGGAGCAGGGCTCATTCTCAGGCGTGGTTCAATCTCCGACTGGTTTGTCTTCCATGACTCTGTCACCTCTGATGCTGAGAGTAGGCCCATCCTCCTCAACAAATGGAGCAGAAGATACCACAGGAGTCCCACCTATGGTGGATATCGTAGTTGACAACAACCCCCCCGTCGCAAGCAGGATGCAAGTTCAGACTCCCGTGGGACTTCAGTTTGTTGATGGCATGGTCGTCCCCCCTACCACTTTCTCCCCGTACATAACAGTCAGTGAGGACCAAGCCAGAGGGGACTCTCTCACTCTGAGGTACTGGAGAGAGGGGTTAGACGACCTGAATTCTGATGGAATTGCTGATGAATCTGAATACCAGTACCAGAACAGAGAGCTCAGTGTAGGGCTAACTGGGGAACAGCAAGTTCAGTTCATGGGGATCGACGTCTCATCGATGGACAATGATCTGATCCACCTTTATGTCGAGGGAACGGATTGGGTTGGTCTGAGTTACCAGGATGGCTCGACAGGAGGAGGGCCCGGAGCAGCCAACTCATGGGCATCAGTGGTCGTGGCAGAGGACGTGATGGTAGAATTCGCGGGAGCAGGTCTCGGAGCTGGTTCTGGAGGATCATCAACATTCTCGTTAGACCGACTAACTCAAGATAGCATTGACTACTTCTTGGTTCCAGGAATTGAGCACACATTCAAGGTTAGGCTTGACGAGCCAAACGGATTCCAAACTATAGACAACATTTCCGTATTCCTCTGTGGTTACGGTAGTGAATACGGAGTCTTCTCGTATGAACCATTCACCTCTACGCTGATGAGCCCAAGTAACAGCATGTTGGAGATGATTGGAGCCAGCACCGAGGCTATCACCTCCTCTGTGACAGAACTGAGTGTCAGATTCAAGATTTCATGGGATATGCCATTCACAGAGCAAGACTTCGACTGTAAGCCTAGAGTACTGGTGGAGGATGGCCTCGATCAGATCGAGTCAGAAGTCCTAAGCTCTCTTTCTTGGCGACTGGACAACAGGATTACTGCCATCCCAAACGCGGCGGAGGACCTATCGGAGCCAATAATTCCTGCTTTGGGGACTTCCCTTTACCTAGGCCAAGGAGATACCTTCTCAGTTAGCGGTTCGGTCCACCACGTAGGCTCAGGCATGAGAATCTCAGAAGTTAACCAGGACCTGACAACAGTGCTTTCTATGACCTATGGGAGCGGGAACTATGAGTCCTTGGCTGCAGTGGATTCAACTGGCAATTTCACTGTAGAGATGACCCTGCCAAATTTCCAACCCATAGAGCCAACCACAGTTCTCACAACCTCATTGATCGGAGTTCCGGGCAACGCTCACTCCGTTGAAGACTCACAAGCCTCTGTAACGGTGGACACGAAGCCTCCAACTGCATTATTCAACGTAGAAGCATATCCGGACTCATCACTGACCGTGATTGAGACCAACAATATGGATTCGGTTTCAGTCACGATTACTATCATCGAGGAGATAGGGATGAACTTCGGACCCTTACAGGTCTCATGGGCATTCCAGCGTAACGGCCAGATCATTCCCGGTACTGAGGACAGCGGCGAAGTTTCTTGGTTCTCCAGTGAGGACGATATCCACGTTTATCGCGGGGAGATAGACTTCTCACCATCTTTGGAGTTCGAAATCAATGATGGAGACAAGGTCTCATTCTGGATTACTTCCACAGATAAGGCTGGAAACCAAGTAGCCGGCCTCGGAGGCCCCGACTCACCAAGAACCCCTACAATCAGGCTCGTTGAGTTCGACGGACAATACACTCGATCCCAGGTAACTCCTACCAAGAATCCATTAGTTGGAGACAAGATTACGATAGTGACGTACTGGGAAAACCCAGGAAAGAACGACGGTACGATCAGTGTGGGCCTCTACGAACAGAGAATTGACGGGACATTCCAACCATCGATATCTACACTCATTAACGGCCCAGTCGAGTTGTATCTGCCTCCGGGAAGCTCCAGCGTCAAGGCCGAGTTCGAATACAGTCCCTCGGAAGACGGACAGCCCTTGCTTGTATTGGTAGTAGACGGGGATTACGGCAATGATAATTACATGAATGTTGAGATCAGTGACATCCAAGTCTCATCATTATCCGAAGGAGGACAATCGGGAGATGTAGTCCTGATCGCTGGCTCCCTTGTAATTCTGGTTTCCTTGATGGGGGCCGCGTTCTACGTAATTCGAAGATCCGCTGGAGATGGCGAATACTACGACGAGGAGTACGAGGATTACGAAGAGTACGAAGAATAGAAACGATGGAATTCCTAGAGTGCAACAAATGACTTATTTCAGAGAAAACACCCTATCTTGTTTATAGGCCATACTCTTGCATCCTTGGCAAGAGGGAGAAATCCCTCGGATGGGATGCCAATATGACAGAGATAGCGAGAATGGATGAATTGAAGGAAGAACTAGAGGAGCTGAGAGCACTAGTGAATACTCTACTGACCATAATCATGGAGGAGGCAGATGGGGTACAATCGGGTTCAGCCCAACCTATTACCGCACTTCCAAGCCTAGGTTACTCGATGTAGCGCCCCATTCCCCCATAGTTCAAGAGAAATGCCCAACTCCGAACCCCCATGGCAATGCCCTCCTTGAGCTCAGAGCAATGGCTGATTTCCATCGCAGCATTCGGTACTGTGGCCTTTTTCGCAGTGGCAGTATTGCAACCCGGGGTCTTCGACCCCGATCCAGATTGGGACGTATCTGATGGATGCTTGGGGGGTTTGGACCATGCTGATGTAGGAATTTCCGAACACTACCACCCAAATCTTAGGGTAATCATCGATGGCCAGCAGATTCCAATTGAGCCCAATACGGGGATAGATCAGACAGGATGCAGGGAGGGAATGAGGTGGATCCACGTCCACGATGCATCCGATTCAGGATTCACGAAGCTCCACATCGAGACTCCTACCAAGTTGAACGTCCCACTGGGCGCCTTCTTCGAGATCTGGGATAGAGAGGGAGGGCCAAAACTTATGGGTCCCGATGACAAGACGTTCGATGTCAACAGGAACGGAGTCTCAGACTGGGAAGAATTTGACATATCCCTCACAGTCAACGGAGAAAGCAATGACAAGTTCGAAGAGTACATCATGGAAGACTATGACGACATCGAGCTGATCTTCGTTTCGAAGTAGACTATCCCTTGATCACAATCAGGGGCCTGAGCCTGGCAACCGGGCGTGCGAGTCCGGCCCTATCGGTAAGTCTGATGACATCGTCAATGTCCTTGTATGCATCTGGAGCTTCTTCTGATAGGTACTTCTCATGAGTCTCATATATCGCAATGCCCTTCTCGCTTAATTCCCTCTTCACCTTTGCACCATCTATTTCCTCTCTGGCCTGTGTTCTGGACATCGCCCTCCCAGCCCCATGACAAGATGAACCAAATGCCTGATTAGTCCCCGTTTTCGGACCTGACATTACGAAAGAAGACGTCCCCATATCCCCTGGAACTAGAACAGGTTGCCCGATTCCCCCGAACTCGTCGGATAGCTCATCACTATCCCCTCCGAACGATCTAGTCGCCCCCTTTCTGTGGACACAGCAATTGCAGTTTGAACCATGAACAACGTGCTCCTCAACCCTGGCAATGTTGTGGCAAACGTCGTATATCACATCAACATCAACTTCTGTGCCCATATGTGCCTTTAGTGCTCCTCTTAGGCTTTGAGTCACACAATTCCTGTTCGCAAATGCATAGTTTCCAGCTGCCCTCATCGCTTCGAAGTAAGACTCTCCCTCCCGTGAGAAGAATGGTGCGGAAGCCAACTGAGGGTCAGAAATGGATATCCCCCAATCCTCTGATTCCCAAACACCTCCATGGTGCCTGTATCGTCCCTCCAGTTCCTTCACATGCTCAGAGCAGACCTGGTAACCAAGCCCCCTAGATCCGGTATGGATCATTGCTGCCAATCTCCCTTCCTCAAGGCCAAATGCACTAGCGGCCCTTTCATCAATGATTTCGTCTACCACTTGGATCTCCAGGAAGTGATTCCCCCTGCCGATGGAGCCCAGTGCAGACAAGCCCCTTCTCTTGGCAACTTCGGAAATACTACTGGCATCTCCGCCCAAGTTACCCTTCATCTCCATTCTCGAAAGATCATCGTCATGGCCTATACCAATTTCTGCCGCACCCTCTGCCCCTCCAGCTAGGATTTCATCCAGATCATGGGGACTCAACTTGAAACCGCCCTTCCCAGACTCTCCAGCAGGAATTCTCGCCTTTAGCCGATTTCCAAACTCCTTACTCCCACTCCCAGACTTCTTTCTGGTCAAATGTACTAGGTCTTCCAAACCCAGATCAATAGAGCATAGACGAACTCCACAGTTGATATCGAAACCAACACCACCCGGTGAGATTACTCCTCCATTTTCTATGTCGGTTGC
>JAPOKZ010000088.1:0-2755 GCA_029977385.1 Methanobacteriota archaeon | reverse complement strand
CCTGTCGCATTCACTCTTGGGCGGGTGTGCAGGGGGCGTGCGGCAAGATCTAATGAGCATTGTAGCAGAGCGACGAGAGCAGGAGTAGTTCTCATCATCGTGGAGAGAGAGAGATCATCTTTATTGGTACATAAATTTATGTAGCCCCCACCATCGGTACCGACCGACAGTAAACGTTCTTGCCGCATTAGCGGCCTGGAAGGATATGGAGAGAAAAACTTTCCAGAGCCTACCTGAGTAGGACCCCAGTTCCGTTTCGTCCACATTTAAGGGGCTTTCCTTCCTGCCCCTTATCTACTCGAGGGCTTCGCCCTCATCCTTTTGGCGCTTGCTGATGTGCTACCGCCTCCACCATCGCCAGCGTGAACCTTGTTGCCGTCCTGCGACGTAACTCCCATTCCGCCAGCCAAGATAAAAAGAAAAAAAGAAAAGAAAAAAAAAGAGAAGAAAGAAAAAGAAGAAAGAAAAGAAGGGAAAAGAATTCCTGCTTCCTATCTCACCTTCCTCCTCTGCTCCTTACTCGTACCTATGGCGCTTGCTTCTGCTTCCGCTTCCACCCTGTGTCATCATCTGACGCTTTCGCCTCCCGATTCCGTCTTTAGTTCGTCATCGCATACAACCCTGCCCACCGCTCAGTACGCTGGGCTTACCCCCCCATTTTCCCCCAGTTGGGCGTTGAAACTCCTAAGCAATTTGTCCTGCTCCTCGAGCAAGACGTTCATCAATGTCTGTCGCAAAGTCTTGCCCGCTGCTTTTGAAATGCCCAACTGCTCCATGGCTTCCCCAAAAGCTTTCTCCGAAATGGACATTTTTCCCAGAATGATTGGCACAAATCTGCATTCCCACTCCGAAGGAAGACTGTTCTTGATCCCTTCACACAAATCCTCGTATTGCTTCTCAGCCACGTTCACCCCTCGTTGCCAGTAGTCTGCCATCGTATCCGACACGCGTTTAACTTCAATGATGAGTAATCGTTTCGGTTTACTTTGGGCATCAATGGCCACTCCGTCAAACCTCTGCCTTTCTACCTTTGCCACCCAGCACTCCTCGCACACTGAATCCTTTTCCAGTCCACTCACCGTCTGCGCCGTGCATTGGCAGCACACCACATTACCAGATGCATCCGTCCATCTTCCAGCGCAATTCCCCACCATGCATATCGAACATATCCTCTCCTCCTGCTTTGGGTCCGACATTTTCGTCTCGACCTTCAGTCGTTGGTCCAATCTAGCCCGGCGCGCTTGCCTGGCCATGCTTAGAGTCTGTTCCCAGGAGCAGAGCTCGTTGAGTTCCTGATTGGCCCACAGCGTGCCCATTGCTTGTTCGCCATGCTCTGTGAGTATCTTCACCCCTCTCTTCTCCTTTTCGACCGATCCTAAGACTTTCACGATTTCTGACACACATCGATTGTGTGCCGCCGTTGCAGCCTCGGATTGACCCACGCATCGCGCACTCGTGATGTGGCCGACCGTCTCGTGCGCCAGTTCCGCTTCCGGTACTTGTGGCCTGAGAGCTCGACACACTCGACATTTGCTTGTTGAGCTTCTTCTCATCTTTCTCAAGAAGGCTCCGCACGGGTACGAGTGTGACATTACCTGCAAAAGACGCCGTCTCCTCCTGTACGGGACCTGTCGATTTTTGAGCCATTTGTGAAGGCTTTTTCGACTCTGTTCCGGGCGTAGTAGATATTCTGCCGTCCACGTGCGCAGCGTTGGTTTTTTCTGCCAGGTCGCATCCTCCTGACTCACCTCTGAGTCTGGTTTCTGGCGTTTGCCTCGCGCCTTCTGCTGCAGCCTGGCCCCTGCTATCTCCCACTCCCTCTGAGTAGCCCACCAGTGAGTACTCATTTGTTGCCACTCTGTCCGGTTCGGGGCCCGTCCATTTTGATTCGACTCATGCCACCACCGTCGCACCCATTTTTTGTATCCCGCGCGATGCTCCAGAGCCACCCGCGCCCAGCCCGCCTTTTTGGTGACCGCTTGCCGGACACTCTGTCCCCAGGGGGCTCGCCTCTCTTCTCCCTCTGCTGTTTCCCAGTGATACAGAATCCGACTCGTGGACGCGTCCCATTGCTTGTCCTCCGCCGGCAGCCGACATCCTCTGCTCGCTTCATCGTCTGCACCTTCATTCAGCGGCTCACCCCGATGCGCCTTGATCTTGATCAGCCATGTGGCTGCTCCCATCTCAATGCGTTGCCGGAGCCTGGCAACCACTGCTTTCAGAATGTCGGCGTCTTTCGTAGTCGCCATGCACGGCCTCAGTCCCTCTCCAATCCATTTCCTGATTTCTGTTAGGGCTGTTTTGCAATCTGACAGAATCAGTAAGTCTTCAGACGGTTCTGCCGTTTGAAGGACTTTCTCAATAGCCGCCAGTTCCGGCCTTAGAGAGCTAGTACCTTCATCTTCCCTTCCCACTCGCAGGCAGCCTCTGCGTCGGCGTTGCAATATGCAGTAGAGCTTTTCTGCTCCTTCCACATAATCTCCGTCTTCTGCCCCCCTTTCTGTAAGCTGTTGCTGGACCTGCGCTGTTAACTCTGTGCCCTGGTCCATGGCCGCTGCAGCTTTCGGATGTCTCAGGAGCTTACCGACTGTTCCCTCTTCTGGCTGGGCTTCTCTCCACTCGCTCCCCACCATCTGCCAGCTCAGTTCGTTGTAGCCTGCTCCCATTTTCCCGTGCGTTACTGATCCATCCGTTGCGAAAATCGCCCCTTGAAAACCGTATGCCCCAATGCTGCCCGCCTCCGTGCCTAGCCAGT
>JAPOKZ010000030.1:0-12263 GCA_029977385.1 Methanobacteriota archaeon | reverse complement strand
GTCTTAGAGGGTCTTGCATGCTTCCAGTAATAATTGGAAAGAGGACAGTTTCCTTACTCAGGGGTAGCAATGTTCTCGACCATAAAGATAAGATCAAAATTGATAGATCGGAGATCAAGGAAGTAGTCAAGCAGGTGGTTATGGCCGTCCCGTTCAAAGGCTCAAGCAAGAGGCTCTTAAGAGGACGATAACATATTTTCGAGTATTTTCATCTCTAAAACTAACGATGCGCATTCCAATCGTACTCGGGAGACATTCAAGTGGACCTCGATGCCGCCTGTTTCTGAAGAGTAATGGAGCCGAGCAAGGATTCAGACATCGAGATTATTCTAGATGGCGAACTGCATGAACCAGTTTTTTCGGAACCATCTACCACTCAAGAAGAACAGATTGACATCGTCAGAGCGACTGTCGGTCTGACAAAGGAAGCTGCTCGAGCAATCAGCATTACCGCTATTGAGGCAGTTAGGGAGGGAGCCCTATTTATGGGGGTAATAGGGTCAAGAGGAGAGTTGGTGGACCCGTTCAAGCATATCGATGCAGCAATATGGTCAGAATCAGAAATCCCCGAGCATATGATAGAAACATCGTATGAATTTTGTGAAGAACTCACTCGTAGGGAGGCAGGGAATTTTTACCATTCCTTCAAATATCTCCCGGAGGAGAAGAGACAGTCAATAATGGCATACTACGCCTTCTGCCGAAGGGCTGATGACATCGCAGACGGGGACTTCGTGGATATTTTCCCAGGAGGATCATCGGATGATCCAGAGTCAGTGGACTATAGATCAAGTATCGAGAGACTGAGCCCAGGTAACCCAGTTTTGGATAGATCCACCTACAATGATAAGATGTCGCAACTATTCTACTACAGGAAGAAACTGTCCACCGCATACGGCAATGTCACATCAACTGATCCAATTTTTATCGCCCTAAAGGATACTGTCAGAAAGTATGGTATTCAGAGGCAACTTCTCGACGATATGATCAGTGGTATGGAGAACGACTTCCACAAGAACAGGTATCAGACCTTCGAGGAACTGTACTCATACTGCTACAGGGTTGCATCCACAGTTGGCTTAGTCTGCATTGAGATTTACGGATACGACGATCCAAAGGCTAAGGAATATGCAGAATCTTGGGGCGTATTCATGCAACTAATCAACATAATCAGGGACGTCGCTGAAGATGCTCAGCGTGATCGAATATACCTCCCAATGGAGGATCTAGAAAGATGGGGAATCTCAGAGGAAGATGTGAAGAGCGGCAAGGAACTGCTCAACCACCCCGGATGGGCTCCTTTCGTAGAGGAGTATTTGGACAGAGCCGACGGATACAGGCAGCGCGCATTCAAGCTACTCTCCCATCTTGACAAGTCGGCTCGATACTCCCCAGCAGCAATGGCATCTTTCTACCAATCAATCATGGCCAAGATAACGAAGAAGAATGGAGATGTTTTCACAGAACGGATCCAGCTGACCAAGACTGAGAAGATTCTACTTGCAGGATATGTGTACGCGAGGTACAGATTCTTCGGTTTCTGATGGAATAGAACCATCATCAATTATCGTATGGAAGATGTATTATTCAATAGTAAGGAGGACTAGACATGAGGGTTGCCGTTCTTATTGAGGAGAGATGCAAACCGAACAGCAATGCCTTTGCTTATCTGAAGAAGTACTCAGAGATGTGCGACAGAGAATGCATCCAGGTCGAGGGATCAAAATGCAAGATCCTGGAGACGGCATGTCCCGTTTGCTTTACTCGAGCCAAGCACTGTCCAGATGAGGCTGTAAAGATCATCAATCTTCCAGAGGAATTGGATACTGATCTCACTCATTCCTACGGTGAGAACGCATTCAGGTTGTTCCGTCTGCCTTCTCCTCGTCAAGAGCAGATAGTGGGAATACTAGGTCCCAATGGAATTGGTAAGTCCACCGCCATAAACCTCCTTTCTGGAACATTCAAGCCAAATCTTGGGGATTGGTCAAATTCATCACCAGAATGGGACGAGATAATTTCTACGTTTCCAAGAGGCGAACTAAGAGACTACCTTGCCATGGTATCTACAGGTGAAGTCAGCATAGCGGTAAAACCGCAGTACATCGATAAGTTACCTAGGATATTCGATGGTGAAGTCAGGGAACTTCTAGCAAGAGTTGATGATAGGGGGGAAATGAAAAACTACACTGAACTAATGGGTATCTCCCACATTCTAGACAGAAAACTTGGGGATCTCTCTGGTGGCGAGTTGCAGAGGGTGGCGATTTGTGCCACTCTCCTCAAGGAGGCCGACGTCTACTTCTTCGACGAGCCATCTTCATACCTGGATATATATGAGAGAATGAGGATGGTAGGAGTGGTCAGAAGACTTGCAGAAAAGGGAAAGAGGGTATTGGTAGTAGAGCACGATTTAGCTATCCTGGATGTGCTCTGTGATTTGATTCACGTCATCTACGGAGAGAGATCGGCCTATGGGATTTTCACTTCGCCCAGGTCTACCAGAACTGCAATAAATGCATATCTAGACGGCTTCCTCCCAGAGGAGAATGTCAGGATTAGGGACAAGCCGATACAGTTCCTGAGAGGACGAAATCGCGGTGAAGAGGTAGGCACTCCCATCCTCAAATGGGGAAATATAGAGAAGACTCTAGGAGATTTCAGCCTGACTACAGGGGAGGGTGTGGTGAAGTCAGCCGAAGTCGTTGGAGTAGTTGGGCCGAATGCCACAGGAAAGACAACATTGGTGAAGATAATTGCCGGCGAGATAGACCCCGACGAAGGCTGGTGTACTATGGATGCCAAGGTATCTTACAAACCTCAGCACGTTCGTGCAGACTTCGAGGGAACAGTACAAGAATGGCTCGATACGGAGATAGGAGGGAAATGGCGAAGTGGAGAATTCCATACCCAAGTAACCAGAGCCCTACAGGTTGACAAAATGATTGATCTGCACGCCACTAAACTTTCGGGAGGAGAACTCCAGGCCGTCAGCATCGCTATCTGCTTGGGAAAGGAGGCGGATCTGTACCTGTTCGACGAGCCCAGCGCACATCTAGATGCCAATGCTAGAATGGAAGCTGCAAAGGCAATCAGGAGAACGATGGAGAGTAACGAGAAGGCCGCCATGGTCATAGATCATGACACCTACTTCCTGGACATAGTTAGCGACTCTGTTCTGGTATTCCAAGGAGAGGGTGGAAACCATGGAAAGGCAATCGGCCCACTATCTCTCCGAAAGGGTATGAACCTCTTCCTATCCGATGCGGATGTAACTTTCAGGAGGGACATTGAATCACATCGGCCAAGGATAAACAAGCCATCGAGCAGGAAGGACCGCGAGCAGAAATCATCCGGCGAATACTTCTACTCAGACTGAGATGGACCATTGGCTTATTGAGGGACTATTACGGCCCAACGTCGTGGCAGAAGAGTCAGATGACGGTGGTTCAGAAGAACCGGTCACTGAGGAAGTAGACCTCAAGGCCAGAGTTTCCGAACTGGAGGAGGAACTCCAGTACGCTAAGGCAGAATCAGCAAACATTGCCCAGAGAGCGGCCAGAGACCGCTCAGAGGCTCTGAAGTACGGCAGCGCCTCACTCGCTAGGAGGCTTATTCCTGCCGTAGAACACCTTTCAAAGGCTCTAGAAGCCACCGAAGTCAGTGAAGGTAGAGAGTCAGTAATTACTGGAGTCAGGCTTACCCTAGATGGACTCCAGTCATCGCTAGCGTCAGAGGGGATAACAGAGATTCAAGCTCTAGGAAATGAATTCGACCCTACTTGTATGGAGGCGATTGCTACAGTTCCTTGTCCAGAAGACGCAAATCCCGGAAGTGTAATAGAAGTCATTGAAACTGGATACAGGATGCATGATCGCATCCTTAGAGCATCAAAGGTCATTGTCGCTGAGGGTGACTCGTGACGAAGAAAGGTAGAGCCTCCTTGCTCTTATTGGGAATAATAATCACTTACGTCGGAGCAATATTTGCCATACAGATTGTAGCCCCCGATAATCCAATAGAGCCGGACAAATTTCCAACTAGCTGCCCGGAAGATTCGATTAATTGCTCATTAATCGGACCAAATCACCATAGAAGTGGGAACCTCACAGAGATTAGAATTAACGCTAGTTTACTCGAGGTAATGGATGAAGTCAGGAACTGGATTGATTCCCAATCGGGAACAAGCACTATAGGGGAATGGCCCGAACAAATCCATGCCGTTTTCAGGACGCTAATCATGCGATTTCCAGACGATTTCTTGGTGCAGGGTTTCTGTGATGATGGAGATAGCGTACTGTATGTTTACTCACAATCACGCCTCGGGGTTTCTGATCTGGGGGTTAACAAAGCGCGAGTCGCTAGCTTCGCTGAGTATATGCAAAACGTCGAAATGGCTACATCAGGATGCGTCTAGGGACGTACGGCGCTAACCTTGTCTACAATAATCAATCCAGATATTCGTAAGGCTCACACCCTGCCATCGTCATTCTACACTGATTCTAGAAAATTCGAGTACATCAGAGAAGGATTTTCGCATTATTGGCACTTTGCAGCCCATGAGAGCCAACTTTCAGGTAAGTCGGCAATTGAGCTGCGGCATCTAGAGAGTTTACTGGGAGAGCCAATGATGTTGGTAGCCGGGGATGAGATCAGATGCATGTCGAACGTTTGCACCCACAGGGGAATGTTGTTGATAGATGGAAGTTGCTCCAGGAGCACTCTCCAGTGCCCATATCACGGTCGAACCTTTGGATTAGATGGATGCATGAAATCGATGCCTGAGTTCGACCTAGTAGAAGACTTCCCTACTACTCAAGATGACCTCAGGATATTCCCGTCTATATCTTGGAAGGGGCTGTTTTTCACTGGTTTAGAGCCATCTGGTTTGGAAGCCTGCTTGGAAGAGATGGAAGCAAGAATTGGATGGATACCTATAGAGACATTCGAACATGACCATTCCAGGAACAGATGCTATGAAATCAGTGCAAACTGGGCCTTGTACGTTGACAACTATTTGGAGGGTTTCCACATTCCTTTCGTCCACAATGACCTCAATAGCGCTCTAGATTACGATGAATATAGAACTGAGATTTTCGATGGTGGGGTGCTGCAAATCGGTATCGCAAGCGACGGAGAGCCTACCTTCGAGATTCCCGAGGAGTCGCCCGATTTCGGACTAAAAGTTGCAGCTTATTACTACTGGATATATCCGGGTCTAATGCTCAACTTCTACCCTTGGGGGCTCTCTGTAAACTTGGTCCTCCCTTTGTCAGTTGATAGAACTAGGATAGAGTACCACGGATTTGTATGGGACAAGAAATTCCTTGGTAAGGGTGCCGGAGGGGACTTGGACAAGGTCGAGGAAGAAGACCAGTTTGTGGTAGAGTCAACACACAGAGGGGTGTCATCAGGGTCCTATGAAAGAGGACGATACTCCCCTTCAAAGGAGATAGGTGTCCATCACTTCCACCAAATGCTAACATCTTAGATTCAATTCATAACTAACTGTCCATTCGTTGTGCAGTGCCCATGTCTCGCCGAAGAACAATCGCCACTCTGCTTGTCTCTCTATTGTTACTATCTGGATGTCTAAGTGATGAAACATCAGAAGATCCGGAAATCGAAGATTGTTCTACAATCATAGGAGACTCTTGTGAAAACGAAAGTAATACCGTGGAAGAGGAGATCTTAGAGGAAGAGATTTCAATATCAGGAGCGAGTTTCTGCGACAATACTAATCCGGACCATTGCCTTCTGCCGTTCCCTTCATCTGCATTCCTCGATTCCGATTCCGGAACTAGTACTGGGTATAGGTTGGACATAGATGGGGAGGCAATTCCCGACTCAGCTTCAGCCCCATCAGAAGATTTCCATATGCTAGATAACAAGGATGGCCACTCTCCATCTACACAGATATTTACTACATTTAGCAGCCTTCCAGATGTATCTGGACTAGCTTCTCAAGATTCCATTTCTCCTTCGGTTCTCCCTGGTCATAACAGTCTGTTGCTCAATATGGACACCGGACAGATGGTGGAACATTGGGTGGAAATCTCGTCGCGGACTCAGGAAGGCGAGCCAACTCTCGTCCATGTTCGAACCCTCAGGGGACTCGATCACAATACTCAGTACGCAGTTGCATTCAGGAACCTAGTAGATGCTAGCGGAGATCCGATTGAGCCCTTCCCAGGATTCAAGGCATTGAGAGACGGATTAGTGACCGATAACCAACAGATAGAGTCGCTTAGATCCGGCTACGAAGTAATGTTCTCCTCTCTTTCAGAGATTGGCTACGAAAAGCAAAATCTGACAAGTGCGTGGTGGTTTCACACAGCATCCAGTCAATCAATCATGGGGGATATTATCTCGATGAGGAATAATGCGACCCAGCTACTAGGTGAAAATGGGATAGGCTGCAATGTCACATCAGTGATTGAGAACTATGCTGAAGACAACACAACCCTGAGGAGAATTAGTGGAACTATCACAACTCCTCACTACCTTCAATCCACCTATCCTCCAACCGCAATGACCCGTTCAGAGGACGGAACTCCTAGATTCAACTTCATGACAGAGGTCGTCTTCACAGTAACGATTCCCAAGTCTGCCGCCGACTCCTCACAACCTGCACCGCTCGTGGTCCTAGGTCATGGCTTTCTGGGCGATGGCGAGGGAATGGTCTCTGGATTCAGAGGATGGGCGAATGATTCTGGAGTTGCTACAATAGGGACCGACTTCAAAGGCTGGAGTTCAGATGGGGACTTCGGTGCTGTTACCTTTGGATTGATGAATGTTAACTATCTACAGCATCAGTCGGAGAGGCTCCAGCAATCTGTAATCAATCACCTTGCAATGATTACTACCATCAAAGGGGTCTGCTCCGATCTCCCCGAATTCTACCATAACGGCGTCAACTTGGTGGACACTACCGATATCGATTACATGGGAGTATCTCTAGGGGGAATCAGAGGCCCTTCCATGCTGTCCCTAATCCCAGAAATTGATCGAGGAGTTCTCTGGGTGGCAGGTTCATCTTTCAGCTTCATTGCAGAGAGATCCACACAGTACACTCAGTTTGAGCAGCTTTTCTCTTCTTCCCTTGCTTACGAATCTACAATGGACCGGTCCATCCTTCTTGCACTAATGCAATCTATGTGGGATACCACTGAACCAGAAACTTACCTTCCTTTCATTGATGGGGGGATGGAAGGAGAACTGCATCCTTACCAGATACTCTACGTAGTTTCAATCAATGATGCACAGGTCTCGACACTCTCTGCCGATCGAGCTTCTAGGACTTCGGGAATCCCAGTTCTTGCAAACTCCACATATCACCCCTATGGTCTCGATGTAACCGAGGCTCCGACATCTGGTTCTGCGATTGTTTACTTCGACGGCAGCTTCCCTACAGTACCTTCAGGAAATATTCAGGGACCCATGGAATATCATTCCCTAGCGCATAATCAGGTCCTGGGATACGCTCCCGCCGTCGACCTGGCTACTGACTTTCTCTTGAGCGGTCAAATCACCGACACATGCTCAGGAGAGTGCTACTTCGAAGGGACATGGTAGTGGTCTTGGGATTAGCTTCTCTCTTCCCTAATACCGGATGTCCAGTCGTAGATGCCCTTTCCTGACTTCTTGCCCAAATCTCCAGATTCTACCAGTTTCTTCAGTAGTGGATGGGGCCTATATGATTCGTCCTCGAAGGCCTCGGCCAAGCTGTTCAGAATGTCCATCCTAACATCTAGGCCCACAAGATCCGATAGCTCTAATGGGCCCATTGGATGACGATAACCCAACTTCATCGCAGTGTCAATATCACTCGCCGATGCCACTCCCTCTGCCAGCATTCTGATGGCCTCATTGCCCAGCACTACTCCCAGTCTGCTGGTGGCGAATCCCGGAACGTCATTCACCAGTATCGTGGTCTTGCCCAGAGATTCCCCTACCTTCTTTGAAATCGCTACCGTTTCCTCTGACGTTTCTGTATGCCTTACTATCTCGAGTAATGGCATTAAGGGGACCGGATTGAAGAAGTGCAGACCAACTACTCTCTCGGAAGTTTCGATTTCAGCGGCAATCTCAGATATTGAGAGGCCGGAAGTATTTGTTGCCAGGACTGCCTCCATTGGCGCCAATCTTTCTAACTCTTGGAAAACAGATTTCTTCAGCTCAATCTTCTCTGGCACCGCCTCAATAATCAGGTCCATCTCCGTGGAAGCATCCCAAATATCCGAGGAGATACGAAGGTTAGCCTTCCAAGATACAACCTCATCATCTCTGTACTTGCCTTTCTCTATTCCTCTCTGCCAGAAACTCAGTATACTCTCCTCGCCCTTCTTCAGGGAATCAGGAAATGAATCATACAGTACTGTTTTCCATCCTGCCTGAGCACAGACTTGTGCTATCCCAGAGCCCATGGCCCCAGCCCCGACAATCCCAACCTTGCTAATTTCCACGAGATGCGGAGAGTATTCCCCCCAATAAGCCGTACTAACTTTCTCGCCCATAAGCCGCGAGTGCCGACTGGAAGAGCCTCTGTCGGGGAACATCATGCTCCAGGAAGCAAGTGAATGGGGCTACATCCTTCAGAAGCTCGATTGATGAGATGTATGCACCGTATACAAATGGATCCGCGTGCTCTATAGAGGGGATTTTAATTCCCAGCCTTGACAGTCCTTTCCTCGTGTCCTCATCCCAAATCGAGTAGGTGTGGTGTGTGAAGTGAAGGTAAGCTGAAAGTCTCTTTACATCAGACCTAGCCTTGTCAGTCAGACTCTCGATGAGAAGGGTATCGGGGTACTTGATTGCGTAAAGGGATAGAAGAACCTCTCTCTGAGTCTCTTCTTTCCACTCTCTTTTTTCTAGGCCCATCCAATGGTCAATCATGTCCAGCATTTCTGGAGTGTATGGTCTGCGCACCTTGTAAAGCAATTCCTCGTAAGCAGCAGAATCCTGTTCATCAGAGTGATGATGACTATGGAAAAGGTCGGTGAGCATTTCGAAGAATGGACGACATGCATCCTTGTCGAAGTAAGTTAATGCAACGTGCTGCATCTGAGTCACCTCGACTAGTTCCCCTTCCACTCTCTGTACTGGATCCAGTCTTCCTTCATGTACACGTTGACCAGAGTCTCCTCATCCTCATCTGTCGGAAGGACGGAATCCAGGTACTTTTGGTATTCTTCTTCGGATCCATCGAATGACTCACCTTCGACAGTGTAGTTCTTTCCCGCGTACTTTCCTATCCCCCTCTTGAATTTATCAGAGGGGATGTAGAGCTCTGGCTCCCCTTCCTTGCGAGCCTTGCTGATTCTCCCCATCTCCTCCCTTAGCTCTTGGAAGTATAGCTCCCTGCTCGCCTCGTTGAGGTGCTCTCTGTCTGCCTCAATGCCAGCCTCTCTCTCATCATATCTTCCCTTGATTCCATAGACGTAGGCCCACTGTGCGCTGCTGGAGTCATCTGTTCCGAATAGGTCTAATCCCGTACTGACCCACTTGTTGATATATTTCTGAATTAGAGAGCAAGGAATCACCCCCTGCTTCACCACTCTTCGAAGTCCGTTCGCCCCAGTCCCAAGGTGGAATGACTCCTCCTTGAGCATAGGTCCCATACTGGCAGCAAGAGGCTTGAAGGAGGAGGTACTCAACATTTTCAGCTGGTACTTTCCATCTCGATCGATGAAGTGAGTGAACATAAAGAAATCAAGCCAGTGATCTATTGGCTCGTTGAAAGATCCTAGTATCCTTGTCCCCTCCTGAGCGTTCCTCTCGAGTAGCTTGGCGGCTTCCCTCACTCCTTGCTCACCGAAGAATGTGCACAAAAGATAGGCCATCTGCCACCCGTGTCTCTGCTCTTCGCACATAATCCTGAGAGCGGACTTCTTGTCGTACTCGGTTGGTGCTGTTTCAAGTAGGTGATTTTGCTGCTCAACACTGGCGAACTCCGTGTCGCCCTGAACGCTAACCATGGTGATGATTGCGTCAGTGATGTTCTGTTGAGGTATCTGCATTCTCCTTTCCCACTTGGGCATACCTTCGAAGTCACCGAACTCTATCTCGCCACCTGCCGTGTCCCAATCGAACTTGATATCGAACCTGTAATCTCCCAACCAAGAGGGGTCAAACCCTATTCTAGTCTGCCAGTCATTAAACTCCTCAATCCAAGCTTCAAAGTTCGTCGGATAATTCTGAACTACGTCAGTCTCTGCCATGAAATGCCCCAACATTAAGGGGTATTTCAGAGGTTGCTTTTCTTATCCACAACTGGAGAGCCTACTTCCCTTCGAACCGGGGGGTCTTCCGGTCAACATATGCCTTGATTCCTTCCTTGGCATCTTCCGATTGGAATAGATCAGATTGCAACTCTCTTTCAAGAGCAAGATGGTACTCCAGAGGTATTTCCATACCGCTCTGCACGCTTCTCTTGATGTTCCCTATTGCCTTTGAGGCTGCAAATGGTAGAGAGAACCTTCCAGCATAGTCCAGAACGTCCTGCCTGAACTCATCTAGACTCAGAGAGTCGTAGATATCGTGGACCAGATCCATTTCTCTGGATTCCTCGAAGGAGAACTTCCTTCCAGTAACCATAATTTCCATCGCCTTTGCTTTTCCGACAAGTCTTGAAAGTCTCGCTGTTCCACCCGTTCCTGCTAACACTCCCAGTGCGACCTCAGGAAGTCCTACCTGGTAATTTCCCTTTCTGGCTATTCGGATGTCAGCGGCCATGGCAATCTCTAGACCCCCTCCCACCGTATGCCCGTTAAGCGCGGCTATGACTAACTTCGGAGTCTGCTCCAAACGGGACAGTGTCTCGTTGGCGTGTAGACAGAAGAAGTACTTGTACCTGGGAGATAGAGTATTCAGATACTTTATGCTAGCACCAGCGGAGAAGAATTTCTCACCGTGGCCTGTAATCAGAATTACTGATATGTCGTCATTGAATCTTGCTTCAAGAATAGCATCGTCAATGTCGTGCCACATCTCTCTGGTGTAGGTGTTAACCGGAGTCTTATCTCCCTCAAGTGGCTCTCCGGCGGAATCCGAAATGAGCTCAATTATTGCAACTCCGTTTTCTGTCTCTCCATAGTTTACGAGACGATTCTTCATGGGCTTAAGTTCAGGCCAAGACGTCATGCTCCTACGACCTAGTCCAGCCATATCAATCAAACGGAGACAATACTAGGCTATGCATCTGACTCTTTGAAGGATATAGCTCCCCCCTTACTTCTAGTAGATTTCCACTGCTCACGAACCTTTTCAGCCTCAATACTAGGATCCCAAGAATCTCTCTTTAGGGACTTTCTGAAGGGCATCCTATGTACAACTCTCCCGTCTGTCAACTCCTTCCTTCTTAGCATCCCAATCTTGACAATCGGCCACAAGCCCCTCCGAAATATTCCAGGCTTGTACAACCAACGCATGAAGTTCAGTCCGTCTCCACTCCTCTTCTGATTTCTCATCCACTGGTTTGCTACTAACTTGAATCCCCTATCCCCTACTCTATTCATAAGAAAACGGTTTATTGCGCTGGCCTTTACTAGGGGGACAAGCCTCCTCCGCACTTCCTTTTCGTATTCGAATTCCCCTAATAATGACTTAGCCGCCAAAACTCCACTGGTTATTGCGTACCTCATACCGAAACCCCACATGAAGTCCTGAAGGCCACCAGCCTCACCAACATACAGCCTTCCTTCATGGACGTACTTAGTTGGTATTCCGAAGTCCCCCTTCCCTCCGACCCTCTTTATTGGCTTCCTTTCTAAGTCGTAGTTTCTTTCATACCATGCTATTGTTTCATCCAGGTATCTTCCACTGTTCCTTTGCTTTCTCCACAGACAAGTGCAAATAAGCCCGATACCATCTATGATAATCAAGTAAGAGTATGCCCCTGGGGCCAATTTGTCATTCAATTGGAAAGCAACGATGTTGCGGTGTTTTGTATGGAATATCTCGCCATATGCAACAGCACTCGACTCTCTCGGACCTGCAGCAACTATGTCGCACTCTTCTGATGATTTCTTTACGCCATAGTGTATTTTCACTCCTGACTGCAAGGCCATCCTCTTGAATGCCTGATCTATTGTGTGCTCCGCAGTCCCCCTCTCAACTACTCTGAAAGCAACGCCTTCCGTTTGGGGATTGGTAACAACATCATCTGGATGGATTAGATCTATGATGTCGAATGAATCAGACTTGAACTCAGTTGCGTCGAACCCCCAATCTGATAACTCTTCAAAGAAGTCAACCTCACTCGT
>JAPOKZ010000032.1:0-11586 GCA_029977385.1 Methanobacteriota archaeon | reverse complement strand
GAAATTGTCATCCGAAGGAGCATGCTTCACAGTCGATGTTCTAGGAGAGGAAATAAGCACCATAGAAGAGTCTTCATGGTTTATTGATGAGTATGAGAGAGTTCTTGAATCAATTGCAGAAAGCGGGATAGACGCGAACATCTCCATTAAGCCAACTGCATTAGGCCTACTGATAAATCAGAAGAAAGCATACGAAAATATCGAGAGAATAGTGCGCAAAGCATCTGAGCATGGCATCTTCGTACGCTTGGACATGGAGGACAATAGAGCTACACAAGCCACAATTGATGCTACTCTCGACATGCAAGCCCGTGGTCTCGAGAATATCGGACTGGTTCTCCAAGGAAGGATGTTCAGAACTCCGTCCGATATTTCCCAAATATGCGAAAAACTCGGTCCAAAGTCAGACTTTAGAATTTGTAAGGGAATATACTTGGAACCCGCAGACATTGCCCATACGTCCTATCAAGACATCGTAGAAGGGACAAACAAAGCTCTCGATATGATGCTAGAATCAGGGGCTTACACCGCGATTGCGTCTCATGATTTACCAGTAATTGATCATGCGCTGAAGACATTGGAATCAATGGGTTTGGGTCCGGGGAAGGAAGACCTCCGTCATGATATCTCCTTGCCTCGGGCCAAAGGAAAGGGCCCAGGTTATGAATTCCAATTCCTTTTGGGGGTAAGAGGAAACGTTCGTAGATCACTGGCAGAGCAGGGACACGTGACGAGGATTTACCTGCCATATGGTACAAAGTGGTACGAATATGGTATGAGGAGACTTCGCGAGAACCCGGGAGTGGCCGTGCATGTCACCAAGTCTCTGGTTTTTCCTTGGACAAATAGAAGGTAGTAACAGCGTTCTTACCATGAATCTGCGCCCCTAAGTGTGTGAGCGGGGAGATTCTGAATATCGCTGGCTATCGTTTCGTAGACCTACCAGACAGAGATCAACTTAGAGAACCATTTCTGGAATTCTGTACAGATTTAGACCTAAGAGGGTCGATTCTCCTGAGTCCAAAGGGAATTAATTTCTTCCTAGCAGGTCCTGAGGACAGAGTCAGCGATTTCATAGACTTTCTCGAGTCGGATATACGTTTTTCTGGAATCCCGATCAAGTCCAGCTATACTGAATACCAGCCTTTCAGGAGAATGCTCGTCAAGAAGAAGAATGAGATAATTTCTCTAGGTTTGGAAGAAATCAGTCCTTCGAGTTTCACCGGCCCTCACATCAAACCAAGTGATTTCAAAAAACTCTTAGACGATGGAAGAGACATTCTGGTACTCGATACCAGGAACGATTACGAGGTCAGAATTGGCTCATTCGAAGGGGCGATAGATTTGGGAATCTCTTCGTTCAGAGAGTTTCCGTCAGCTATTGACTCACTTCCAGATGAGTATAAATCCAAGCAGGTCGTAATGTATTGTACTGGGGGGATAAGATGCGAGAAAGCCTCCGCAGTAATGTTGAATGCAGGTTTTTCAGATGTAAAACAACTTGAAGGAGGGGTTCTTGGATACTTTGAAGAGTGTGGAGGCTCATATTGGAACGGAGACTGCTTCGTCTTCGATCAGCGTGTGGCACTAGATCACAAACTATCTGAGACTAATATCGAGATGTGCTTCAAATGCAGAGAGCCCCTATCGCCAGAAGAGCAGAAATCAGCCCAATATCTCATTGGCGAGTATTGCCCATATTGCTACCAAGAACATACCTGAGTATATTCTTGATCAATACACGCCCAACCGTCTGGTTGAAGTCTGAGTGCTCGACCAAGAGGACATGAGGAACGTCGCGGTCGCAGTTTTGGCTATCCTGGCATTCACTCCACTTTCTTCGTCTAGTATTGGCATAGGCGATTACCAAGAATCACCGTGGTGGGAGTCAACTTCAATGGATCTGGACGGGGACAAGATCCATGATGCGATATGGCTTGCAATAGATAGTGAACTGTACGATTGGGTGGATGAAGAAAATACCATCAGCGTAATTGTAGACTTCGACCATACTCCAACTTCTCAGGATCAAGATATGTTGGAGAAGGAAGTAGATTTCCAGACCCAGTTCCGCTATCACCTAATCGATAGCATAGCAGGGCGAATAGGGGTAGAAGATTTGTTAGATGCCTCTCGTCTTCCAGGAGTCGTCCTCATTGAGCTAGACGGGATATTAACCACTCAGATGAACGATGTCAATGACATCCACGGAATTCCGATGATTTGGGAGGATACCGGATACACAGGCGAAGGAAGCGTCGTTTCGATCATTGATACGGGAATCGACTCGGATCATGTCGGGCTCGACGATTTGGATGATGACAACTCCACCAACGACTCGAAGGTTATCGCATTCTATGATGCCGTAAATAATCCCGAAAAGACAAATGGGACCGAGATTAAAGCATATGATGACCAAGGCCATGGTACACACTGTGCCGGAATCACCGCAGGAACCGGAGCACCTGACTTCGAAAACGTGGGCGTTGCTCCGCAGGCCCAATTGGTAGGGGTCAAGGTCTTGGATGAGGGTGGGTCTGGCTCGTTCGCCACTGTAATGGCGGGGATGGAATGGACAGTGGATAAGAGGCATGACTTCAACATCAGGGCGGCTAGCATGAGTCTAGGAGGATTTGGCCTCATAGAGTGGACCTCCAGCGAAGAAGAAAGCGTCAACAGAATGGCTAATGAGATGGTTAGATCGGGTGTGGCGCTATTCATCGCAGCAGGGAACAGCGCAGTTAGCGCACAGATAGGAACCCCGGGTTCTGCAGAGGACGTCATCACTGTGGGGGCTCTAGACAAGGATACGTCGATAGCAGTCTATTCAAGCCAAGGCCCTACAGAAGAGGGAAGGGTGAAACCCAATATTGCATTTGTGGGCTCTAGCGTGATGGCGCCTGAGGCTAATTCTGGAGATGGCTACGTAGCTTACTCAGGAACCAGTATGGCAACCCCGGGGGCAGCGGGACTAGCGGCCTTAATGTACCAGGCAAATCCCGATCTTTCTCCGTTTGATGTTAGAAATATCATGCAGGAAACATCGACCTACAGACAATGCCACTACATGCTAGCAAACGAGCCATGCCCGGAGGACCTGATTCCTAAGAATCGGCAGAACAATGTGTATGGCCATGGTCATGTCGAGGGACTACCTGCCCTTATGGAGGCTGCAAACTATGTTTACGGCCTAAACCCAGACATCAACCTAAGTGTCGACTCAGAACTCTCAGAAGGAAATAGGATTCATCTACTACCTGGGGATTCATTCACGGTTTCCGTACAAGGTTCTCCTATGGAGGTACAGTGGAGAACTTGGGACATGAGGGACAATTGGATGAGTCACCCAGAATTCCTTGAAGGTGAAACAAACTTTGAGATCAGCCACTCTATGCTCGTTGACCGACTACAGTATCTTCCTGGGAATAGCATAGAGGGAAATCAGACTGTGATGGTGAGAGCCATTCTCGGCGATGACGCATCTACGAACTTAGTTGCCCAGGTCTTCGTTCTTGGATCCGATCCCGTACTGCCGAGCAGCTCCAGCGACTCATTAAATTCCGCTCTAGTGCCCATTCTATCAATGATTGTAGTTGTTCTAATTGGGATGCTAACAGTTTCGTTGATACGCCTAAGATCTGCAAACTTCACAGAGCCGGAAAATGAAGATGAACAATAATCTAATTCTGGAAGTCTAGAATCTACCTTCGTAAATTATTCGGCGGGTGCAGGTATATTCTGCGTATCTCGTCTGCCATCCTACTACCGGTAAGGGTCCTTCCTTGTCCGGTGTGAATGGCCCTCACTCTCCATTTTGAATCTGCGAATTTGATTATAGAACCGCATGAGAAGATTCTATCAGGTTCACACTCTATCTTCCCAGACTCGCTTACTTCTCCATCGGTCATAGTTACTCCAACGATAGTTCTGTCAGACCTTGTAGCCCACATGGAGAAAATTTCTGCTGCTGGCAGACTTTCCTCAGGCTGTGATTTAGAATTGTCAATCCTCGTGATCTTCCATGTTATTTCTTCATGTTCGAACATGTCGCCAACAGAAATTTCTTCATCTTCGTCAACCTCAATATCTTGATTGAAACTCTCCCTTCCATCAGATAATGTGGTGTTAATGGAAGTCGCCTTAGGCGGTCTGATGATTATCGTATGGACCTTGTAACAATCTTCGCACTTGGCCAATACATCTTCGCCCAAACCCCTTTTTTTCCTATTGATGATGATATGGTCCGTGACTTCCAGACATTGCGGACACTCTGCCAGAGAGGTACCTCGGCCATCCTCCATGTTCAATGGTGAGGTTTCACCGTCTTCAAACCATCCTAGAGCATGATTGAAGTGCAGAAGTTGCCAGAGTCTCCCGTGGACGCAGGCGAAAGAAGTCCCGGATTGCCCATGAGGTCAGATTCAGACATCATGGCCCTTCTTCTTTCCGAGGACGAAGACAGGGATCAGGCTGAACCAGAAGTTGCTTCAAGCATTGGTGAGCAAATGCTACACATGGACATCCCACTCCTCCCTCGCTCAATCAGGGCAAGAATTAGGGACGTGTGCTCGAGAATAAGCCCGAAGAATGCGGTTATCATAGGAGGAGGAATAGGCCACCTGTCTGCATGGCTCTTCGATTTATGGTCTCCAATAGATAATGACAAAGAGAAAATGCGAACCAACCATCCAGAATCACTCAGAATAATTGAACCAGGAACAAGGTTTTGCGTCATAATTGAGAGACTGATTAGGAGGTATGAAGCAGGAGACTGGGCACAGGTAGTTTCTATGAATTGGCAAGAAGTAATCGCAGAGACAATTTCCTCTAGGGCTTCA
Source organism: Methanobacteriota archaeon (assembly GCA_029977385.1). GTDB lineage: Archaea > Thermoplasmatota > Poseidoniia > Poseidoniales > Thalassarchaeaceae > UBA36. The sequence continues at coordinate 6,748 of JAPOKZ010000032.1, read as the reverse complement.
AACATCTCTATCACAGAATCAGCATTGAATTCTGCATTACCAATGCCTGTAGACTTGGCAGTAATCGATTTACCAGAAGATGACCGTGCCGATGCGGCGAAATCTATCTTTGAGCTGGTTTCCCCCGGAGGTCTTGTAATTCTTCTAGAGCCAACCGTTCCCACGGGTGATGTGGGAGAAATTGTTGCTGGAGTTGAGCTCACTCCTGCTCAATTGAAGGTTCGCTCATTCAACAGATGGATTGAGCTAGTGAGAGAAATAAACGATGAGCATTTGGTTGGATTCACTGATCTGACAGGGGGAACACTCGTCGCTTTCCTCAAAAAATCCTAACTCAAACATCAAAATGGGAGATTAGCAAATCAATCCTGAGATGACCATAGCCATAGTGGTCATCATGGCCAGCATGCCCTTCATTCTTCTTAGAAGACTGAGAAATAGCATCTTTTACGCTCTCAATTGCCTGCCTACCCGTGGAATTCTCTCTCTGCAAATCTGGATTCTCCTGCAACAGAAGTGCAAGAGAACCACTTACCCATGCCGTTGCTGCGGATGTTCCACTGGACCAACCCCACCATTCAGAGTTTCCCACCCCGGAAGCCATGAGGACGGGCACTTCGTGACCAGGAGCCACAATCTCTGGCTTCTTATCCGGATCGCTTCTAGGCAGAATGGGATTTGGCCATAGCCTACCATCGTTATCCCCTTCTGAGCTGCCCGACCAGATGGTTCCGGAGCGTGTAATCCCCCCTACGCAAATAACCCCTCCAACTGAACCAGGGGAACCCACATCTCCGTCATCATCCTCTCCATCATTACCAGCAGAAGAGACTACGAAAACTCCGCTATCCAAGGCATCATCAACTGAACGTTCTAACTCGTCAGTTGTGATGAAATCAGATCCGAAACTCTGACTCCCACCTAAGCTTAGAGAGATGATGTCTGCCCCCTGCTGGACACACCAGTCAACAGAATCAGAGACTGTCTCATCAGTCCCCTGCCCCTCATCATTAATGGCCTTAGCAACTAGTAATTCTACTTCCTTTGCGACTCCATCCAAACCTCCATCGGAGACGATTATTCCAGTCATGGCAGTCCCGTGCCCCTCGTCATCATATGGCTCGCCGACTCCATTGATTGAGTCTCTCCAGCCTTTCAACTCTACGCCTCGTAAATCGGGATGGTCTAGATCTACGCCCGAATCTACCACGCAAACCACAACTCCTCTACCGTCTAGTTCGGATAGTGAGTCATTGTTCGCCCCGACAAGATCCATGTACTCCATTTGCCAAGATAGCAATGCCGATGACGGCCTTTCAATAACAAAACCCTCTTCACCCTTCCAGAGATAGATTATTGTGATCGTGGATGCAAGAATTACAATCAACGACATACTAACCGCAATCACAGAGGAGATCGCATCTTTGCCTAATGACTCAACCAACTCATGGTCATCATCGACATGGGTTAAGAGAGAGGGTTCCTTCACCAAGCCTCAACCCTTCCAAAGTGATCTCCTACCGGGGTATTGGATCCGCAGTTTATGCATACGGCCCTGGTTGGTATCTTTCTGCCACATTCTTCACAATCAGAACCCACTAACCCATTACCGCTACATCCTTCAAGTTCACAGGGCATTGTGATCTTTCTCTCCGTCTCTTGTGCGTCTCGTTCCATAGTGGCGCTAGTGTTCTGATTACAAACCGGACACTTCCCCTGCTCCACCTCCTTGATCTGGATCTCTTCTCCTGAGACCTCTCTGGCTCTTGATGACTGTATCCTAACTTCTGTCGCGCCAAGCATGAACTCCGGAAACCAGACTATAGTTAACAAGAGAAATGTAGCCAACATTCCAGTGATGACATGAATCAGCACAAGTGAGAAACTGAAGTCCAGATCTCCCGGACTCGGTGCGATTGAATGGGTGCTACTCCAGAAACTGATGTTCAAGAAAACTATCCATATTGCTATAGCACTACTCCAAGCAAATAAGCTGTGATCCTTCCATGCCCGATCAATCACCCTGGGATCTGGATGTGCATGCTTTCTCTGGACATGGATGTCACGAGTCTCTACAACCGCCCTTCTGACTACGAATGTGGACAAGAAAAGCATTATCAGATTTGCAATTATTACCCAAGTCCAACTGCCCAAACCAGCTCCAGTAGGAAAATCCGGATTCTCTGCATGTGCCCTTATGAAACCGAATAATATGAATCCCATCCCAATCAAAAGATAGACCATGTTTTCCCTCATTATTGGATAACTATTCCAAAGCATTACTACGAAACCCAACCAACAAATTAACGAAAGTAGCGATACAATCAGGGCTAAGTCTTTGATGTGCAAGAATCCGCTTTCATCGCCCATTATCCCCCAACGATCATAATCTCCACCACTAGAAATCTCTCCAATTCCTATGTCCCAGGTCCCCAGAATGAAACCAGAGACGCAAAAAGCCATCATTACCAGTTCTTTCACTCCCCAATATTTCTTGATAAGACTGAAACTGTAATCAATCTCTGAAACTAAATCGTCAAGATTTCCCAAACGACTATCAATTTTTGAGAAGATCTCCCTCCTAGGATGGTCACTCAACCTCTCCATGAGAGCACCCTCGCCGATGTCCGAGCTGTCGTCACTCCGCTGCTCCATGCTATTCTGAGGCTAGTGGCATTGAATAAGAATCCCATCCTTCGGACAAGGTGAATGTCCCGAATTACGCATATTTTGGCGCCGAGGGCGAGATTTGAACTCGCGAGGGAAAAATCCCACGGGCTTTCCAGGCCCGCGCAATACCGGGCTATGCGACCTCGGCTAGTGAGGCCCACAGGTCAACAGGTTTTCACAATGACGTTTCAAAAATCCCTCATTACATAGTCGCCACGATTAAACCAACTCCTTCCGTCGTTGTAACACTGCCACTGTGGCTTAGAGGTATAGCGTCGCCTTGGTAAGGCGAAGGTCGGGGGTTCAATTCCCCCCAGTGGCTCCAGTCGAAAACCCCTCCACATGTATATGGCACAGATTGATTCATAACTAACCTAATCTACAGACAGACATGCCTAGTGAACGCGCAAGACTATCAATAGCAATGACGCTACTAATGGTGCTATCCCCTGTATCATATGCAGGTGTTTCCCATTGGTCCGGTCCATCGATGATTAACAGTGATGGAACTCCAACGGTAGTAGATGGATTCACCGTACCCACGAATGCCACTGTCATGGATGGATGGGTGCATGTTACAAACTCCCCACTGCCCTCATCCTCAGATTCCGGTATTGTTTGGGACGAGGATAGTTTCAGCTCTGGAAATATGTTTGGCGTTGAGATGAATGATGATGGGGATTTAGTCCTAAAGGACGATGGGACTCGGTCGAATGTCAGTACATTCGATGTCGGGGAGATCGAGGTTACATTGAATTCTGATTATACCTATTCTCCTGGATGGAGAAGGGTATTCGTTAAGTCCTCTTCCACAAATCTCTCAGGATGCTCCGGTTCTCCAGGAGACTACATTCAACACGGTTTAGATAATAATTTCAACCAGGCTCTAGATCCCGATGAGTTGATTGAAACTATAGTTTTCTGTGAGACATTTGCAAATGGAGATGTCGTCACATCGCTTTCAATAGACGATGCCGGATCGGGATACTCTGCAGGAAACCTATCCGCTACTGGAGGAGGGGGATCCGGATTCTCAGGTACATATGCCGTTAGCTCTGGAATTGAGAGTATCAGCATAAATAACGGTGGTTCGGGTTTCAACACTAATGATCAGATTCAGATCCAATGTCAATGTGATGGAACAGGGGCGCAGGCATCGATAGGGTCAGTAGACTCGAATGGGGCCATTACGTCCATCAACATAGATTCCGCCGGTTCTGGGTACCAGTCGACAGACGTCATCGCCGTGGGCGTAGCTAACGGTACTGGCGAATCTCTGACAGCAAATGTGTACTCTACAGGAGTAATCCATTCTGCAGAAGTAACCGATGGAGGTTCTAACTACACTTCCTCTCCAACTATTGTTATCAGCGATACAGGTGGTAACAATGGAGATATTTCAGCAGTTCTAGGTGACTTTTACGAATATGAAGTAGACATTTTGTCGGAATCTAGTGGTACAAACTGTACTCACTCGGGCTTCAAGATACTAGCTGGTCTAGACTTGAATGAGAACAGAAACCTAGACTCTTCAGAGGTATCTGAAACATCATTCATTTGTCACGAGAGCAAACTGTGGAGGGCCACTACTTTCCTTGATCTAAATGGAACAATTTACGGGGAGGAGCAGACCCTCGCTCATGGTATAGTTCCGTCATCATCCCCTCAGGGTTTGGTTTCTGCCGGAACCATGCCCGGTGAACCAGTACCTGCAGGGACATTTGGGCATCTAGTTGTTCCAGCTCAATCAGTGCCAAACCACCAGTACATTAGTGCATACTACCTTACCTTTGATCACTGGTACCACCTCGATAGTACAGCATCCGGCGGTGGGGACGGGACTTGGGTAGAGTACAGGCTACAGTCCGACTCCAATTGGGGCAACTGGTCGTACCTAGAACCTCAAGGCGGATATCCCAGCACCCTTTCAACCGATGCTCCCGTACCAAGCGGAGCCTCTTCGCCCGTCCCCGTGTTTGCATCTGACTCTCATAGTGGATGGGTAACTAGTAACTTCTCACTTTCCTCACTTACAGGGATCGATCAAGCCGACAATATCCAATTCCGGTTCGTAATATGGACTCATCCAAATTCAACAAATGAAAGACCAGGATGGTTCATTGATCAAATAGAGACCGTAAATGAAGGGGTAGATCTGGACGTTTGGCACCATGGATGCTACACCACAACCGCTTCATCTTGCACATACAACTCGAACGCCTACGGCGTCCTAGAGAGGAATATCGATCTAACAGGTACGAACTCCTCATCAAAGATAGAGTTCAACATGGAGTGGGACCTAGAGGGTGGTTCCAGTGACAATGCTTGTGTGGAACTTTCATTGAACGGGAATACATGGGCCGACATTTCATCAAGTACCAGCAGCACTTCCTCAGATTGCTCGGCTAGGTCCGGACCTATTCCCGGAAATGGCTATACTGCAGACAACGGACAAACATATGGGGATCAGAGCGGCGAATTTAGATTGGTCTCATTCGACATACCCTCAGGTTTCCAGGATCAGTCCAGCGTCGATATCAGAATAGTCGTTGACACCAGTTCTTCATTCAATTACGGAGGAGGCACCCCTGACACGAGAGAGGGACTAACAATATCGCAGTTCAGAATAGTAGATTACGATGGAAGTACCATGTTCATCGATGACTTCTCATCCTCCTCCACAATGTCTCACTATGGGATGCCCGATTCTCAGGGCAATCCTGCTCCAGACGACTGGATTTACAGGATGGTAACCAAGGGGGTCCAATCTGAAATGATCGGATTCGAAGACTCAACTGCCAACTCACCAACAGTCTCCGAAGCACCGGGATGGACTCGCTCAACATCCGGTACATGTACTAATGACAAGTGCAAATTCACTCTGAACAAGCTTTCTTCGAACTCCGGACCCCCATTAACATCCACTTTCCCCTATGCCTATGGGGTTGGTTTCTCCGGGAACTATGAGAACGGAATTGACGAGGCCCGACTGATTTCTCCTAGCTATGATATCCCGATCAACGGAACTTCATACCTTACATTTGACCATTGGTCATGTTCTGAGGCAGGATGGGATGGTGGAGCTGTCTTCATCAAAGTAAACAATGGGAATTGGCAATATTTTGATCCGGGATGGTACTCGGGCACAGCTTCTTCCTTTGCAGGCCATAATCTACAGGGAATGGGAATTTTCACAATGGACCACTGTACTGGTACGGCTTGGTCAGGATCATGGTCTTCAACTAGTCAGATGACCAACCTAAGGGCGAACCTAGATTCGTACAAGGGGGATTCTGTCAAATTCAAATTCGCATTTGGCTCTGATGGTTACTACAGCTTGGCTGGATGGTTCATAGACAACGCCGGAGTTCAGATTTCGAACTACGGGATACCTGGAAGCTGGCTAAGCCCATCGATATCTCTAGACTCCGATAGGAAATTCAACCTAGGTTTTGTCGACATCGAGGGCAATGCAGGAGAGGATGGATGGATCAGAGGGTCGCTATTGGAGGCAAGCACCGGGGCGCAGGTTCCAGGCTTCTCAAACATCTCATTCCCCTTTAGCCTTGCAGGCGTAGATTCCGAACAGTACCCCCAGGTCAGGCTGAAGGTCCACATGGGCTCTGATAATCCTGAGCAGACTCCAAGCTTGGAGAAGGTTCACATCGGTGGAAAGAGAGTACTAAACGCCGATTCAGGCCAAAATGGCTGGGAGTATAGCGCTGGAATTGAAGTAGTAGATGGCTTGCTAAACGCAACTGCAATTACTGGTACCATTTCATCAGAGTTCGTCTTCTCTTCTCGTCCGATAAAGAGTGTGACAATTTACGGTAACATTTCCAGTACCGTTTCGGTAACAGTTTACGATAAATTAGGCAATTCTCTAGGCACTGCAAACAAGGGGGGGACAATACAGTTCCCTTCTCAGCAGGTGGGTTTCTCTACATCAGTAACTCTTCCCACAAATGGTTGGATTGACGTTCTGAGAGTGACCTCATCATTCTCCAACCCCCCTTCAAACCCTCATCTGGACATCCTTGACGATGGTTCTGATGACTGGGAATTCCCAATGATTGAT
>JAPOKZ010000143.1:0-1530 GCA_029977385.1 Methanobacteriota archaeon | reverse complement strand
GACTACGGTATTCGGCTCGGCAATCAGCATGAGCGGCACCGTGATTGGTGACTACAAGAACAGCCTGTACATCGGAAACAGGCCATACCACATCTCCAAGGGCAACATAATGGGAGTTGTACCGGGAGCAATCCTCGGTGCTGGGGTCGCCATATTCCTGTCCAAACTCCTTGCTGACGGAACAATAGAGCTACTGGCCCCACAGGCGAATGCATTCGCATACTTCACAACCATTCTGGCAGAGGGGCAAGGCAACTGGAGCGCACTGCTGCTTGGAATGGCCCTCGGAGCCTTCGCGGAGTGGGCAACAGGTATGGGCACGTCCTTCGGATTGGGGATGTACCTCCCAACGCCTGCTACATTTCCTATGCTCATAGGGGGTGCCTATCGGTCTTGGTGGGAGGAGAGGAGACTCAAGCCTATCGTTGAGTCCGTAAGGAAGGAGGAGGGTGACGCCGCCGCGCAGAAGAGAAGCGCCAGAATGCTCCTACTGACGTTCATGATTGCGGCCGGTGCACTGGCCGGCGAGGCATTCTACGGAGTAGAGGCCGCAATACTGGCCGTCATGGACGAGATTTCGATGGGAGGGGAGTTGCTCAAGACTTACTCCTGGTGGCCATATGCAAGGCTCTCCATCTTCGTAATAATCAATGTGGCACTAGGGCTTATCGTTTACGTGCTTTTCAGAAAGGCCGGCATCATAAGAGGCGGAACCAACAACGACCCTCCAAGGCCAGAAGCCACTTCCAAGAGCCCTCCCACCCGGGTAATGGATGCCGAGCTGGCGGACTGAACATGCCTGAGCACAAGGAAACCCCAGCCAGCGCATGGCTGATACTCTCTGTTGCCGTTATCGCCGTCTCGAGCGCAGGAATAGTGCTGCAAGAGATGTCCAATGTGAAGCCCCTACTGCGCGCTTCTTGGAGGATGCAGGGTACTGCACTGGTGCTGCTTCCGGGATTCTTATATCAGATCAATAGGGTAGAGACTCCCTCTCTGACCACGAAAGACTCCCTGCTAATCACGGCCTCCAGCGGGTTCTTGGCAATACACTTCGGAAGCTGGGTGTGGTCTTTGGACAATACCAGCCTAGTCCACAGCCTACTGTTCGTGAACACACACCCGCTAATCGTCGTCGCACTGATGCCAATGATGGGTGAAGCGGTTCGCAGGGGTCACCTTGAGGGCGTGATAATTGGGTTCGCAGGGGCTGTCGTGGCGCTGATGGATCTGGGAGATGGGGGGGAAGTGACACTGATGGGGGATTTTGCCGCACTCATTGGAGCAGTCACTATTGTTGGCTATATCCTAGTCGGAAGGGAGCTCAGATCAAACAGGGAAATGCCGATTTTCGTCTACGCCTTCCCCGTAACCCTTGGAGCAGGACTTTGGCTGTCTATAGGGACCCTGCTGTTTGAGGGATCTAACCTCACGTCCTTGCAACCCGAAGCCTCCATCCTAGGATGGACAGACCCCTACTGGATAGCATGGGTGGCATACCTGTCACTTGGCCCGGGACTGTGCGGGCAT
>JAPOKZ010000100.1:0-2308 GCA_029977385.1 Methanobacteriota archaeon | reverse complement strand
GAATCATAGGTAGTCCAGTAAGATCATTTCCGGAATCTGGAAATCACATCATTCCCAGGGAATCAGCACCCAACAAACCCCCGCCAATGAGGCAAGCCACGATAGCAAACTTTGCCAAATCCAGGAGTTTCGAGATAGCCTCTGCTTCCCTGGGACCGAGGTCATCAGGACTTTCTGTTCTTGGCAATTTGAAAACCTCCCTCCCAGGTGTCCATCTTGACTTTCTCCAGGTGAATCATGTAGTTGATTACCTGGCCAGCATCTCCAGAGAAGTCCAGGTACATGTCTTCGACTATGATAACGTCAGAATCTATTGCATCATACAATCCGAACCTGGTGTTAATTGGCGTTCCATATGATGCCCAGGCTATCTCATTCGGGCTTGACCAATCCCAGTCTACAGAATGGGCCTCTTCTTCCAGGAGGACTCTCAGACTTATCTCTTCTGTAGTCGTGATGTTCAATGGTACGATCGTAATCGATCTCAGAGTGAAACCAGTATCAAACCGACCATCGAACAGTGAGATTCTCTCAACGTCTCCTGATACGCCCTGGCCCCTCAAACGATAGAGTCCCTTTTCCTGGTAAATCTGAGTCATTGCCATCAATAAGACCTCCTCAATTTGTGAGCGTACGACATCATCCTGGACTTATCCCAATTTTTTCGAAATTCACCGTTTTTCTTCTTGGCCTTCTCATTGGCTTCCTTGAGTGCTCTACTCATTCCCTTAGCGGCTTTCCTGGTCCCTTTGACGACCTTCTTGGCCCCTTTCTTGGCTCCCCTGGCGGAACGTACCACTCCGACCTCACAGGCTCTTCCAGCGAGCGTAGCGGCGAGTTTTGGGTCCATGCCCTGGGCAATCATATCGGCTTCCAGGAGTTGGCATAGCGCCCTGGCTATGACAGACTCATCCCTGGCCAATCAATCACCTCAGGACTGGCTCAGGGCTAACGCCATTGAGGAATCTTTGGTTATCTTCTCGGTTGTGGCTTCAAGCACCACAGAGACGTTGTAACCGTTGTTTGTAGTGTCATCCATGTCTGCACCCAGGAAGAGGGAAGGAGAGGCTACCAGGAAGCCATTCTTCCAAGTTTGAGGCCCAACGTCAATCACGTTGTCTCGGAAGGTTACAGCGTCAGTTGCGTCCTTTGCTGTGAAGTAAGAACCCGATGCTATCACGGACTTGGCATCTCCCAGGAGAACCAGGTCTCCCTCTTCCTCTGTGCATAGTTGCCACCTGACATTTAGGTCAGCGCCACTAGCGGATGCTGTTGGCCCCTTCTCGAAATTCGTGTTGTCCTGGATGGCGCACTCGATCGAGTGGATGCGGATAACTGAGCCATCCCTGGCATTTACGAAGGCTCCCAGGTCAATTTCTGTGTCCTGGTAGCCCGTGGCGGTGGTGTGCAATAGGTTTCCTCTGATGAAGAAGGAGTCTTTTGACTTCGACATGGGAAATATCCCAGGATTTTAGGTATGTAAATTATTATTATTTTTTTTTTCCAAGATTTCCTTGGATGTCCCGGCCAGGAATGAGAGATAACCTGGTCCGAGACAGCCAATCGAAGGTTTTTGACACCCGGTATTTATGATGTAGGTCATTTTCAGAGGAATTACCCAATTTTGGGAGGAAAAAAAAATGAGAGTAAGAAAACACGCGAAAAAAATAACACAATTGGAAGAGCACATCCTGGAAAATGGTCCGATGGATTACCTGGAAATCAAGGAATGGATGAATGCCCGTATTAGGGGGGGTGTAACGAGCAATTGGCTGTCAAATGTCCTGGTAAAATGCGGACTTTTTGACAAGATTGCCATAATCAGAGTTCCAGGAACTATCCGGAATTACGAAGTGGGACTGTATGATTCCAGGAGGCGAGAATAAATGGATGAAGATTACCAGGAGTTTGATGATATTTCCATCCAATATGCTGTTGCCAGGCAATTATTCTCGGTCGATGTCAGAGGAGAGGCGGTCTATTGGCTGAACCAGGCAAAGAAGAAGGCAGGGAGAGACCAATCCAGGGGGGAATTTGTTTCCAGGGCTGTGTCATTCTATGTTCGAAACAGTCCCTACTACAACCAGAAGGGACGAATTGCATACCTGGAAGCCAGGGAAAAAGAACTCCTGGCTAACATTGCTGGATTACAGAAGGTAATCAGGGAGAATCATAGGTAGTCCAGTAAGATCATTTCCGGAATCTGGAAATCACATCATTCCCAGGGAATCAGCACCCAACAAACCCCCGCCAATGAGGCAAGCCACGATAGCAAACTTTGCCAAATCCAGGAGTTTCGAGATAGCCT
>JAPOKZ010000091.1:0-2698 GCA_029977385.1 Methanobacteriota archaeon | reverse complement strand
TAGTGCAATTTCGCCGAGTCTATGGTTGAGACAGTTGAGAAGTCGTTACGCCATTCGTGCAGGTCGGAACTTACCCGACAAGGAATTTCGCTACCTTAGGATGGTTATAGTTACCACCGCCGTTTACTGGGGCTTAAATTCCGAGCTTTGCAATAAATTGCTAACCCGTCCTCTTAACCTTCCAGCACCGGGCAGGCGTCAGTCCGTATACATCGTCTTGCGACTTCGCACGGACCTGTGTTTTTGATAAACAGTCGCTACTCACTGGTCTCTGCGGCCATACAGCGCTTTTGGAGTAAATCCATACACGCCTCAGGCGCCCCTTCTCCCGAAGTTACGGGGCCATTTTGCCGAGTTCCTTAACCACGATTCTCTCGATCTCCTTAGTATTCTCTACCTGACTACCTGAGTCGGTTTGGGGTACGGGCAGCTTGAACCTCACGTCGATGCTTTTCTTGGCAGCTTAGGATCACCCACTTCGTCCGTAAGGACTCATCATCAGATCTCAGGCTATGTGAGAGACGGATTTGCCTATCTCTCGCCCTACATCCTTAAACGGGGACAACCATCGCCCCGCGGAGGCTACCTTCCTGCGTCACACCTGTTAATACGTTAACCGCACCAATTTAGGGTCGTGAACTAGCTCCAATCCACCACCCGAAGGCTTCAGACTGGAATTCGCGCACTTAGCATTATTGGGTTAGTTTGGTCGGTTCTTCGCCGGTACGGGAATATCAACCCGTTGTCCATCGACTACGCCTGTCGGCCTCGTCTTAGGTCCCGACTTACCCAGGGCGGATTAGCCTGGCCCTGGAACCCTTAGTCTTTCGGAGTGCGGGTTTCTCACCCGCATTTCGCTACTCATTCCTGAATTCTCACTCGTGTGGCATCCACGGCTGGTTCACACCGCCGCTTCGCTCGCCACACGACGCTCTCCTACCCATCTGTACGCCTGGACCTTACGGCCGGGCAATGTACAAATGCCACAACTTCGGAGGTCTGCTTGAGCCCCGTTATATTGTCGGCGCGGAATCACTTGACCAGTGAGCTATTACGCACTCTTTTAATGGTGGCTGCTTCTAAGCCAACATCCTGGTTGTCTGTGCAACTCCACATCCTTTTCCACTTAGCAAACGCTTGGGGTCCTTAGTTGGTGGTCTGGGCTGTTTCCCTTTCGACTACGAAGCTTATCCCCCGCAGTCTCACTGCCTTGTTCTCACTCTCTGGCATTCGGAGTTTGGCTGACGTCAGTAACCTTTTAGGGCCCATCGGCCATCCAGTAGCTCTACCTCCAGAGAGAAACACAAGACGCTGCACCTAAATGCATTTCGGAGAGAACCAGCTATCACGAGGTTTGATTGGCCTTTCACCCCTATCCACAGCTCATCCCCTCCATTTTCAACTGAAGTGGGTTCGGTCCTCCACGACGTCTTACCGTCGCTTCAACCTGGCCATGGATAGATCACCTCGCTTCGGGTCTAGGACCTGCGACTGAATCGCCCTATTCAGACTCGCTTTCGCTACGCCTACCCCTCTCGGGTTAAGCTCGCCACAGATCGCTAACTCTCAGGATCATTCTTCAAAAGGCACGCTGTCACCAGAACAAGCTGGCTCCAACGGTTTGTAAGCACACGGTTTCAGGTACTATTTCACTCCCCTCCCGGGGTACTTTTCACCTTTCCCTCACGGTACTTGTCCGCTATCGGTCAATAGGTAGTATTTAGGCTTACGAGGTGGTCCTCGCAGATTCGCACAGAATTTCACGGGTTCCGTACTACTTGGGATACTTCTCGAGCGGCTGCAGCGTTTCGACTACGGGGTTCGCACCCTCTATGACTGATCGTTCAAGATCATTCGTCTACACAACATACCTACTCTTGCAGATCGGCAGAACTGCTGAAAAGTCCCACAACCCCAAACATGCAACGCCTGCCGGCTATCACACATGATTGGTTTAGCCTCTTCCGCGTTCGCTCGCCACTACTAACGGAATCACTGTTGTTTTCTCTTCCTGTGGGTACTGAGATGTTTCACTTCCCCACGTTCCCTCTACCTGCCCTATACATTCAGGCAGGAGTAACCAGATCGAGTCTGGCTGGGTTTCCCCATTCGGAAATCCTCGGATCAGGGCCCGCTTATCGGCTCCCCGAGGCTTATCGCAGATTGCTACGTCCTTCTTCGGCTCCTATTGCCAAGGCATCCACCGTGTGCTCTTTGAAACTTGACACACTATTTTGTTTGACCTGGATAAATCCAGGTCAGATGCTTTGCGTCCACTATGTAGTTCTCAAATTACGGGCGGTCTCAGTGCACCCGGTTTCCCGGTTACAAAGAGCCAAAAGACCCTAAAGGCTTTTCTAAACCTTTATGGCCCTCGGTTATCTTCCGATCCCCGAGGACCCAACAGCGTGCTGATCAATTCTCTTGTCCAAATCCGTTCCAACCCCGGGGGGCGTACTTGTGAAATGGTCTTGATTACAAATCCAATGTGATGTTCCACCCATGAGCTAACCAGGTAAGGACGTGTGCCTTACGTCTGGCTCTCTATGAGAGGCGCGAGCCTCTCGAGATGCTCCTTAGAAAGGAGGTGATCCAGCCGCACCTTCCGGTACGGCTACCTTGTTACGACTTAGTCCCAATCACCAATCCCACCTTCGACGGCTCCCTCCTTGCGGTTAGGCCACCGGCTTCGGGTGTT
>JAPOKZ010000137.1:0-1618 GCA_029977385.1 Methanobacteriota archaeon | reverse complement strand
CTCGTGATGTACGGCCACTCAGACCTCTCCCATACGGGCACTCTCTCGTAAATCCCCAAGTCTTTCTTTATCTCGTCCACAACATCGTCGATTATCCACCCCTGGATGGAAACTAGCAGCATTATGGCGACCATGGAGATAGCGACCCCCAACAACTTCAGTTTGGAGGACGAGGCATCCTGCCCCTCGACATCTCCAACCGGTACTCCCTCAATCATGGCAAACTTACGAACACAACAAAACTATTCAGAGTTTGTAATGAATGATTATTCCGCGACCTCTCAATCTTCGGATGCTTCACTTTCAGGTTCGCGAATGCCCCTGTGAAATCTTTTTGATACCGCCAATCAAATGTCAGGGTCCCATGGGAAGAACGGTACCAACTTGGAGGGACAGGATAGAGAGGAGGGCGGAGTATTGGTCGTCCTTCAGGAAGACCCTCCGGTCTGACGAGAGAGAGGAGTTCGACCGACTTCTGAAGTCGGTGAGGAGCCGCTCCTCGGCCTGTGGTATGCTGCCTGCCTCCGACGAGCTGGAGCCAGCGCTGCTAGCGATGCTCGTGGAACTCAGCTCCCGGATATCGAAGCTCGAAGGAGCGTCGAAAGGGGATGCCTGAAGGCTGGGTGCTCGATGCTCATCAGGATGGGACGTCCGGGCAAATGTCCGTTTGGATAAAGGAGGACGGAGGGAAGGCCTCCCTGCACATGGTCCCATGGTCGCCGGTGCTGCACGTCTCGGGTAGCCCTGGAAAACTCAGAATGCTCTCCGACAGGCTTGAGGACGCCGGAGTCCAAGCCTCCCACGGGGAACTATCAACGAGTCTCGAAAAGAGGCTGATAAGCCACGAATCCACGAACCAGACGGAGGTCCTCGCAGTAGAGGTCTCCAGGACGGGGATGCTGTCCAGGGTGGCGAACCTCATACTGTCCATGGGGGAGTGGGAGGACTTCCAGGTCTTCTCCGTGGACCCCAAACCCACTCAGAGGTTCCTGTTCGACATGGGGGTACGCCCTATGAGCAGGGTTAGGGTCTCGAATCGAGGGATAGAGCCCTTGGAGGGTAGCGAGGAGGAGTGGGAGCCTCCAGCTATCAGCAGGGCATCGCTCTCGGTCGACTGTCGCGACGCCTACGGGAAGAGAACCCCCCGTGGAGAGATCAGGTTCGCCACCCTGACCGATTTGGGTGACGGCAGAAGCCCCGGAAAGCTGGGATCGATACGCATTTCCATGAGCCCCGGGCGAGAGCCCGAGAGCTTCATCCACGAACTCGAGAGAGCCGTCGGGTGGATGGACCCGGACGTCCTGCTGACTAGGAAGGGCGACGTCATCGACTTCCCCGCGCTCCTTTCGATGGCCTCGTCGAGCGGACAGGCCCTGAGGCTGGGCAGGATGAGGAGGAACCTGGTGCTCAGGAGGAAGGCGATAACGAACTGGAGTTACGGGAGACTCGTCAGGTCCGAGGCTTACCACGCGCTGGAGGGGAGGTTGCACGTCGACATGGGCTCGTCATTCATCGGCAAGGAAGGGGGGATCGAGGGTCTGATGGAGCTCTCCAGGGCATCGGGGATACCGATGCAGGACCTGTCGAGGCTGTCACCGGGCTCCGCGATCTCCGCGAT
>JAPOKZ010000047.1:0-8280 GCA_029977385.1 Methanobacteriota archaeon | reverse complement strand
ATCCTTATCGCTGACGGGACCAGCCGCATTACCGAGTAGAATATCCTAGCAGGGATGCCAGTTGACAAACTAGCACCTATTCCTTCCACTTTACTGAGCATCCGATGCTCTCTGTCCTGGTTACAGACACCTTTTCCCCCAAGACAAGTTCGTTAATTGCGTCATCTAGTTCCGATGTCGTGGCGTGAGAAGGATCCCTAGGAGAATCGTCTAGTCGCCCCCTGTAAACAATGACTGATTCGTTGTTCAGAAGATAGAATTCCGGCGTTCTCTCGGCACTATAGGCAATAGCAACTTCCTGTGAGGAGTCGTGTAGATAGGGGTATGTCATTCCCTTGTTAGCTCTCTTGACCATGTTCTCCCATGAATCCGATTCATACTTGACTGGATCATTTGAGTTGATTCCGACGAATCCCAGTCCCTTACTTCTAGCCAAATTAGCAGCATCCTCTATCCTAGGTTCGGAACCGACTACGTAAGGGCAGTGGTTACAAGTGAAGAAGACGACAGCGCCATTCTCCCCCATTACATCACTGAGTGAGAGGGTCTTCCCACCGGAGCTGTCGTTAGCGTTTGGAAGTTCAAAAGAAGGTGCCTCGGATCCCGGTTCTAGCTTGTTCAAGAAGTCCATGTATTCGCGTCAAGGTAGTACACTGTTCAATCCTTTGGAACGAGGGCTTCCCTCTTGGAATTGATTTGCTCTCGACATTCCTCCAATCTCCTCCTTGCCAGTCTATTCTGAGAGTCGACGTCGAGGACCTTTCGCCAAGCTGTAGCGGCTTTCTCTACATCTTTCCCTTCATGGAGAATCGCAGCGATTCGAAGCCTAGCATCAAGATGTTGTGGGTCCGCCCTCACTGCGGCCTCGAAGTCGGAAGTTGCCTTCTCTGACCTTCCGAAATCCAAATACAGCAGTCCTCTTTGATACCATGCCTCTGAAAGCTTGGGATTCGTCTCTATGGCTTTGTTTAGCGGTTTCTCCGCCTGTTCTGACTTGCCCATTGCAATCATGCATGTTCCCAAGTGGACTAGACCCATCGAATGGTTGTGACTTAGCTTCAGGAGCTCTCTTAATTCTGATTCGGCACTTTCCCAATCTCCCTGGTTCATCAGAATCTCCGACTTCCTAAGACGGCCAAGCTCGTGATTTGGTCGTTCTTCCACCAATTGTGTCGCATCGTCTAGTGCCATGGCTAAATCGTCACAGAGAAGGGCTGCTGATGATCTGTTTAGTCTGGCTCTAGCATGTTTTGGATCAAAACTTAGGGTTTCTGAGAATAACTTGATTGCCTCTCTAAAACGGCCATGCTTGGCTGCGATGATTCCTCGGATGAACGGGACTGTTTGGTTTTCCTTCAGAGTTGTTGTTGCCTCTAGAGTTAATGCGTTTGCCTGCTCTAAGTCTCCTATCTCCAAAAACAACTGCGCCTCCTCTAGAGAAATAGAAGGATGTTCTGGGATTAGCCTTCGTGCTCTGACTAGAGCAACTTCTGCCTCATCTAAGGCTCCTTGATATCTGAGTGCTCTAGCCCTCCCGAGCCAGGCCAATCCTGATTCTCTATCAATCTCAATTGCTCTATCGAAAGAGACCAGCGCGTCAATTACCGGGATCTGATCGACCTTGCCTGTCTCATCACGATGATGGTCTGATTCAACTAGACTGAGTCTTCCCTTCATGACATGCAATGTAGAAGAGTTCCAAGATTCCTCCGGAGCTTCTTCCAGGGTTTGACGAGCGGAGTCCGCAGATCCACTGCTTAACCAGAGTTGGCTTAGTCTTCCACGGGCTTCTGAGTCTCCTGGAGAGCGTTGTAGATGCTCCTCCAAGACCTCTATTGAGGCATCTGTTCTTCCATCATTTTCTAGTATCTCGGACTCTAAAATAATAGTATACTCACCTAAAGCATTGGCTCTCCGAAGGCATTTCATTGCTTCCTTCATGGAATCATCTTCAGCTGCGACTAGTCTGGCTTTGAGTGCCCACGCCTGTCCGAAATTCTGATTCCTCTCGATTGCCAAGTCTACCGATTCTAGTGCTGGTCTGTACTCTCCTAGTATCAGTTGCTTGGAGGCTCTTTCTACCAACGCTGAGGCTGATTCTGATGAAATGGGGCCTCCTTTTCCTGATTCCCTCGCTCTCTTAGCTATTTGAGATAGGTCTTCCTCCACACCAGGGAGAGAAGACGGAGTGCCCAGGGCCTCTAGCCTCTTTGTGTTTCTAAAGAAGCGATCGTCTTCCCCGTCGTCCAATAGAACTAGCTGTTCCTTTAGGAGGTCTATATCATCAGGAACAATAGCAAGTAGTCTCTCTAAAGTCATATCAAGAGACTCTAGATCTCCGCTTTTCCTCTGGATATCAGAAAGAGAACGGAGAGCAGCCTCGTCCTCCGGATCCAAGTCATTAGCTCTACTGTAGCAGTCCGTAGCCCAGTCAAATCTTTCGATTGAGTGGAAAAGTTCTCCTAGTCTCCGATGCTCATTTGCTGACAGTTCGATGTCCTCAGCCCTCATCTCAGCCTCTGTAAGGATTGCAGCCAGTCTCTTAGACAGGGGTTTGAGTCCCTGTACAATTACCCGCTCCTCTTCGGCACCGCCTTCTTCATAGTGCTCGAGCAAAGACTTGGCTGCGTGACTAGCGATTGCGCATGACTCGCTGTTACTGACTGGTATTCCTTGGTTGAATAGTAAGGACTCGGCTGCCTCTAGTGACTTGTGCACACCCAGTAGATCGTGAACTTCGGGGGCATCCGAAAGAATGGTATCCACCCCTCTGGAAAGAAGGTCTAGCTTCTCAGAAGTCTGAGTCAGATTTCCCTTCATCGATCCAATCCTAGAAGCTAGCTTCTGTCTCTGCCTGAGTACGGACTTATGCTTTATCCAAAGAACAAACAGAGTGATTGACAGGACCCCATAGAGAGTCAGGATGACCATGGTGGTCTCTTGCATCAATCCCAGCGGACATGTGGGACTTTTGATGGCTTCTGCTATACATACACCTCAGATGCTCATTAACACTGGGTCAAAGAGCAGCCGTATGAGGGGGCATGTATCTCATTCGAGTTCTCTGATGGAGTACGCCTGTACCCCTAGTTTCAGGGATTGGGGGCCCACTGACTTGCCTACGACATTGGTTATCCCAGCACCCGAGGCTAGTTCGTGAATCCTATCTGTGACCTTTCCTGAGAAGACCAGTCCCTGTGCTCCTTCAGATTCACCGAGTGCGGACTCTAGGTCCTTAGCACTAACAGGTTCCGAGCCGCTTCCATCTGCCTGAACGATTACTGTATAGTTCCTCTTCAGTCCGTCCATCATAGGAGCCCAACCCTTGATCTCATCTGATGCCTCCATGGCTGGTTTTCCTTTGCCGACGGATGCATCGTCATCCTTCTGAATCTCTGTCTGGATCCTAGCGACGGCCTTGGATGCTGGTTCCTTCTGACCTAGGCACTTGGTCACTACCTTCCCCTCAAGATGCTCTACTTCCCTACTCTGTGGAGCGAATGCGACATGAGTCAGTGACTTACCTAGTGTACCACTAATCTCCATTAGAAGCAGCTTTCCACCTCGATCTCCATCCAAGAAAGCGGTAACTGTCTTCTTCTTGGAAGCCAACTCAGCCAACTCAGGCTTGATTCCCGATCCCATTGTTGCGATTGCATTGTTAATTCCGTACTTCAGGAGGTTTCGGACATCGTTCCTCCCCTCCACTATTATGATCGCGTCCGAGTTCTTCACATTCGGACCAGCGGTCATCTCTTGGTAGTCTGTCTCAGTATCCAGTGTCAGCACTGCTCTGACCTCATCGAGGATATTCTTCGACTCACCAGTGGCAGAGTTCACGATGTTTAGCAGAAGCTGCTTTGCTCTGTCGATGACGTGATCCCTCTTAGCAGACCTAACATTCTCGATCTCCTTTACCTTGATTACTGCCTTGCATGGACCTATCCTGTCAATAGTCTCCAGGGCAGCACCGATTACTGCAGTACTCACCTGATCTATCGATGAAGAAACTTCCAAGGTTCCCTGAACTCGTCCCTTGTGGTTGTTCAAACTCACATCCACGTGGCCTATTCTCCCTGTCTGCTGGAGTTTCCTGAGTTGTAGTCCTTCACCTAGAAGTCCCTCTGTCTGGCCGAAAATAGCACCAACGACGTCCTTTCTCGCTACGGTACCATCGACTCTGATTGTTGCATGTATTACGTATTTTCCTTCATTTGCCATATTTTTCAAATCCTTTGCTTCTCGGCCCCAAACCGGGGCCTTGCCCCCGTTTTTGCCAAATCGGCTGGGGGGGTTCGGATGGGCGCAAGGCGCCCGCGAGTGGGCTGATAAGCAATACACCGGGCACTAGAGGCATTGATGAATCCTCCTGTTTGGCTGATGGGTCATTTCTGATACGATCTACCTAGTGGTTAAGTCTAGTATGTATATCCGGGTTCGTGGCAGAAGAGTCTTGGCTAGAGCAGGATCGCTCTAGAGTTTTCCTGAATGCTTCTAGACTGGCTCTCAGCGATGGGCAATTATCCAATGGAGAGAAGAGGATCTTGGTGAAACTAGCGCACGCGTTGAGGCTCGAGGAGCAAGAGCCGAAGCGAATTTATGACGCCATTCTATCAGGAGAGGCAGAGCAAATAAGTGGCGATAGGATAGAGCATAGCGAGATGAGGCTGGTTTACGGCCAAGTCCTAGAAGCAATGCTGATCCATACTGATAGATCAGAAGAAGTGATTGCTCAAATTGCATATCTTAGGAGGATGTTCGCAATAGAGGATGCCGAGCACAGGGCCATTGCTAGAAGTCTCGATCGTCAACTGGAAGAGATTGTCCACAGATCCTTCATTGACGAGTATCGAGTTCGTCTCAATGAGACAGGTGACGCGCTGAGACAGATTTCTTCCCAGCTACTGGAGCGAGTTGTCCGTCGATAGCGTCAAATTGCTAAGGGTGAAGCAGTTGATGAGATGAGTGGAGCATTGGTACTTGATGAGTTCCTAGAGAGCCAGCCGAAAAGAGTGCACAAATCATACAGGAAACTTGCCAAGGTAGCTCGTGAAGCCTATCCGATTGGGGTTCCTGCACTAATAATGAAATCTAGTACGGATCGGTTGGGAGCCTCTGCCGGATACTCTTTCCATCTTGGAACGCCGGATGACATCCTCAGAAGAATCGCTTCCTGGTTGATTACCAATGCGAAGGACAATCAAGATACTCTGTGGAGGTTGATTCCGGAGCTCTGGTCCAGGCATGGAAGAGAGGACGTCGCTCTTTCTGCGCTACTTCTGGCGAATCTGGACCATGAGGCAGTCGGGACAGATCCTTGGGATCTACTAGCCTCATCTATCAATTCCATGGAGCCTGCAGATGCACTCCTGCTGAGTATTGAAGAGGTGCTTAGGGCGGGTTATGGAGGGCCCAGTGATGAGCAGTATAGATCCTGGTGCTCTGGTAGAAAGGTACAGAATCATCTGGCACTTATTTCGGCGTTCGCGAGCCAAAACTCGGGAACGGGAGTCGCTCCTGAGATTATTTCTCTGCTCCTTGAGGTTGAGATACCAGACGGTGATTCGCTTCTGGGGCGTATCAGAGACCGATTTTCCAATCTCAAACCATAGGACTAATTCATCCTCGGCCTTCGTGAATACCATGGTCGAGCGCTTGTTGCCATCGGATGACCCCGTAGCAGAGGAAGTTCTGGAGTGGACCATAAAGAGGGATGCTCAGGACATTTCCCAGTTAATGGAGTGGCTAGTAGGAACTACTGCAAGGAAGGATCGAGAGATGCTGATTAACCGCGCACTGGATCTGATGGAAGAAATTAATCATGCATTGAAGCGACTTGACGAGCTAAGGTGAACGTATGCAGTCTCTATTGCTTGCTGGTGGTAAGTCCTCCAGAATGGGGGCAGACAAGGCGCTGATTAAGGTGGATGGTCGCTCCATGATTTCAAGAATGGTTGAGGCACTGGCCCTAGCCGGACTGGAGCCAATTAGAATCGCAGTGGCCAATCCTGAAGATGTCGAAAAATACGGTAATGAGGTGGGTCCCGAAATAGAAGTTGAGTGGGTTCTGGACGCAAGGACTCACGCTGGCCCGATTGATGCGATTGAGGAGGCTCTTCTAGACTCTGGATGCGGTGAATTACTACAGCTAGCGGCAGTAGACTACCCATGGGTGACAGAAGACTTGTTTGTCTCTCTTCGGGAGGGTTTAGATGATGATAATGCTCTAATCATGCCCCATGATGGTGAAATATCACATCCTCTTCTAGCACTCATTCGTAGTGATGAAGTTCTAGAAATGGTTCATGGGGACAGGAGGCCACTCAGAGCACAATTCGCAGAGGCCAAGCACACGATACTAATCGAAGGACCCGAGATCCTCCGAAACGTAAACTCACCAGAGGATATCGGGTGACACTCCCCCCGAGCAGAAGAGGTCTATGACCTCTGGATATAGGACGTGCTCGACCTTCTTGACCCTGTCCTGCAATGACTCCACGTCGTCGTCGGGAAATATGGGAACTTCCCTTTGTGCAAGAATTGGTCCCGAGTCGACGCCCTCATCAACTAGGTGTACCGTGCATCCAGTGGTTTCCACGTCAGCAGCGAGTGCATCTCGATGGGCATGGGCCCCCGGGAAATCTGGAAGCATTGACGGGTGAATATTCAGAAGCCTTCCCTTCCAAATTTCTACGAAAGAAGGTGTAAGGATTCTCATGTATCCACTGAGGATTACTAGTTCTACTCTCGCAGATTTGAGCTGACTTAGGATCATGCTCTCGTGTGCCAGACGACGCTCATTACTCTGGAGACCCTCTGGGAGAGGGATGCCCATGGTGGTGATTCCGGCTCTCCTTCCATGCTCTAAGCCACTAGCATTTTCACTATCTGCTATTACCAAAACCGTTCGATGACACCTAGGCTCGAAAGACTGGAACGCCAATAGAGAAGCCAGTCCAGAACCGCCGCCAGAAATCAGAACAGCCAATCTTAGTGGTTGTTCGACAGAAGCAGCTCTTGGTAGTACGAATGGTGCTTGCATATTCTTTCTGGTGGGGAGTTGCCGCTTGAGTCTTCGGATAACTCAAACTTAAACGAAGATGGGGTTACCAATGGGTGTAATTCATGGAAAGAATAGACACTATTGACGAGATTGTAGAGAGATACTGTGTATCCAGCAATCCGTTTCTGAGCCGTTTGTACCTTGGTTTAGGAATCATGTTCATAGGATTTGCAATAATTGGCCTATGGGTTCCGGGATGGCCGACTGTTTCTTGGGCAGTACCGGCCGCCTTCCTCTTCTCCTATTCTAGCGAGAGGATGTTTAGATGGACACTGACAAATCGTTTCTTCGGAAGCGCGATGTTCGAATACTATGCAACCGGAAAGACCGTGCCGCGTCATGCAAAAATAGCAATCATCTCGTTCATTTCCCTAATGTCTGCTGCCTCGGCAGCATTTGTATGGAAGGTCTCTACATTGGGCGATGGAGAAATGGCAGAGCCGTCCTCATGGAATGGTGCGGATCCGGGTTATGGTGCTCTAACCATTATTTTAGCCGGACTTTTCGGAATATTTTATGTGGCAGCCAGAGTCAAAATCAGAGAAACTGGCTAACTCAAACTCTTTTTGCGGATGACCAACCCGCGGACATAGAGAAACATGGACTTCGATACCATCTCAGTAAGAGGCATGAGCAAGCCAGACCCAACAACAGGAGCGATTGTTCCCCCGATATACCAGACTGCTACCTATGTACTAGATGAGATAGGGGTAGACAAGGGGTTTGACTACACCCGCTCATCCAATCCGACCAGACAGGATCTGGAGGAGCACCTGGCTGCATTAGAGGGAGGGAGGCATGGGATTGCTTTCTCTAGTGGGATGGCAAGTGCGGACAGTTGCATGAAACTTCTAAGCCAGGGGGATCATGTAGTGTGCTGCGATGATGTCTATGGAGGGACTGCTAGGCTCTTCAACAACCTGATGACAAACTACGGTGTCGAGTTCACCTATGTTGACTCGCAGAATGCAGAGAACGTCGAGAATGCTATACGACCTGAGACGAAGATGATATGGATAGAAACTCCAACAAATCCATTACTGAAGGTCACCGATCTAGATGCTGTTGGGAAAATCGCAAAGAGTAAAGATTTGCTTTACGTTGTGGATACCACTTTCGCAACCCCAGTTTTCCTGAGGCCACTAGAGTATGGTGCTGACTTGGTGCTTCACAGCACCACGAAATATCTGAGTGGCCATAACCAGATCATAGGAGGT
>JAPOKZ010000011.1:0-31662 GCA_029977385.1 Methanobacteriota archaeon | reverse complement strand
TGGTAGGGCATACCAAAAACAAGAAACTGGAAGAAGAATTGAACAGGCTGGGGAAAGAAGGATGGCAAGTCGTTGCCGGCGGTGTCGGCAGTTGGCCACATTCGCAATTCGTCATGATGAAGGCCGTTTGACTGAGATGCCCATATCCTAGATTACTCCTGCACGGTTCAATTCTACATACACGATCACTACGCAAACTATGCTGATTAGAATCCCAATGGGTCCTCTTTTGATCTTGGAAGACGGCCTGAATCCTAGGATTGGTTCGGCCTTGTCTGCTAGTTTTTCTTCTATCTCGCCTATGGGCTTCATGATGATTACGTAAAGATCCTGTCTTATGAAATTCGTTAGATGATTTATTGCTCGCACAATAGTATGCCCGACTATGAATTTCTATCATCCGGCATTATCTAACGAATTGCATAACTGTTTTCCCCAAAAGCCCTGCCTCACTGATGTGGCAAAAGAGAATTTGAAACACAGAATCGGCCCCTACCGACTATATGCCCCATTTTATGATCGTATCTTCGCGCCTAGTTTCTCCGAAGGGCACCGGAAAATGTACCAATCCCTCGATCTTGAGGACGGTGACAGGATATTGGAGGTCGGAGTAGGGACCGGGGTATCGTTGGCCTTCTGTCCGGATAATGTGCATGTGGAGGGGATAGATTTCAGCGAGTCGATGCTGAGGCAGGCAAGACAAAAGTTGGATGATGGGGGTATTGGGAGCAATGTTGTGCTTTCCAAGATGGATGCTCACGAGCTCGAATTCGACGACGACGTCTTCGATCATTCTCTAGTCGCTCACGCGTTATCAGTTGTCTCGAAACCCGAAAGGGTCCTCTCTGAGATGAAAAGAGTGACAAAAGTTGGTGGCAAGATATGCATAGTGAATCACTACTCTAAGGGGCGCAGTTTGGCTCTTGGGATGTGGAACCCACTGAGAAAGAGGCTGGGTTTGGGAATGAAGGTTGACTTTCTAAAGCTCATAGATGATCTTGACATGGAGGTTCTCCGGGAGGAGAGAGTCAATCGCAACTCTTCAAGCATCATAATCTGCAAAGTAACGTGAATTTGCTGGCACCATCATGCCTGAGTTGAGACTCCCCCTTCTCAGCCCATTAGTTCCTTCAGGACGGACTCTACCCTGTCCATCCCCCGGGAGATGTCCTCGCGGCCGATCGTGTAGGCGAACCTCAGATGCCCTTCTCCCGCCTTGCCGAACGCAGTCCCGGGCGAGCAAAGGACGCCCCCCTCCAGGAGCTTGAGCGCGACCTCCTCGCTGGTCATTCCAGGCACCTCTACCTTCGGGAAGACGTAGAACGCTCCGGTGGGGACGTGGCAGGAGACTCCGGGCATGGAGTTGAGCCTCTCGCAAATCAGGTCCCTGCGCGCCTCGAACTCCGCGCACATCTCCTCGGGGTAATCGGGGGTCTTCTCCAGCGCCTCCAGCACAGCGTGCTGCATGGCGTCGTTGGAGCATGCTGTCACGTAGTACTGCATCTTGGTCAGCTCGGCCATGAGCTCCGGGTCGGGCGAGAGCAGGTACCCTATCCTCCAACCGGTCATCGCGAAGGTCTTGGAGAAGGACTGGACCATGACCAGCTTGTCGTAGCCCGCACCGAGGAATGAGACGTGGGGGGAGTCGTAGACTATCCTGTCGTAGACCTCGTCGGTGATGAGCCACAGGTCGTTGGCCCTGGCGAACTCAACCAGCTCGTCCCTCTGCCGCTCGTCTACATTGCCCCCCGTTGGGTTGCTGGGGAAGTTGTACAGTATCGCCACGGTGCTGTCGTCGACGATCTCCTCGAGGTCCTCGATGGTGGGTACGAAGCCGTTCTCGAACCTGCATGGGTAGAGTGAGGCCTCGCCGCCGCAGATGACGACGTCTGGCGGGTAGAGCGGGAAGTAGGGCTCTGGTATCATCACCTTGTCCCCTGGGTTGACTATTGCGAGGAAGATGTCCAGGAGGGCGTTGGTCCCGCTCATGGTGATGCACACGTTCGACTCGTCCAGGGTCGGGATGCGATGGTGCCACATCTCCGCTATCTTCTGCCTCAGCGGGGGGAGGCCGGCGGTGGTGGTGTACTTGTTCCTCCCTTCCCTCATCGCCCGGGCGAACGCCTCGACGGCGAGCTCTGGCGGCTGGAAGTCCGGTTCTCCGAGGCCGAACTGGACGGCATCGTCCCCGGCCATGTCGAACATCCGCCTCACACCCGTTGGACGGATGCTCTTCGAGCGGTCGGAGAATCTCACCATGACCTGCGGACTTGCGTTCTAGGATTTGAACAAGGCGGCGCGGGACGCTCGATTTCTCGGATAGAGGGGGTTTCAGTCGACCAGTTCCGCGTCGATTGGCCCCCCGTCCCCCTCGTCGGGTCGCATCCTCGCGAGGACCAGGGAGCCGGCCCATCCCATGGCCACCAGCACAACGAGTCCGAGGGCGGCAGTCGGTATCCCCCGTGATGAGTGTGCCCCGCCCTCACCGGTCACCTCGTAGAAGACGGGGAGGGAGTGCGAGTCCCCCGAGGAGGCGTGGACCTCTACGGTGTGCTTGCCCTCGGCCATGTCCCTCGGGTCGAGCACGACGTGCCACAGGAAGGGGGTGAGCGCGCCGACCTCGCCCGGTGGCTCTGAGTAGGTGGCCTCGTTCCATGGGCCGCTGCCCACCCTGTACTCGACCCTGTCGACGGAGCCTGCCTGCCCCCATGCGTGCCCGGTGATGTTGATCACGTCCGCCTGAGTGAGGTTCAGCCCGTGGCTCTGGAGGGTCGGATCTATTGAGCTCGTCTGCCCGGAGTCCCTGAGGAATATCGCCAACTCGACCGAGGCCAGTGCGTCTACCATCCCATAGCCGAACTCCCGGTTCCAGTAGGGGTCTACGTCCGGGGCGCTGGGCTCCCCCCTCAGCTCGGAGGTGTGCTTGAGGACCTCCTTGATCTGGAGGGGGGTGAGGTTGGAGTTTGCCTCCATAACCAGCGCGATAATTCCGCTGACTGCGGGAGTCGCGTACGAAGTTCCGCTCCCCCTTCCTGTGTAGGTGTTCTCGGAGGCGTCACCACCGAGGAAGTTGTTGCAAGATCCGCTGGTGACGCACGCCTCGGCCTGGACTATGTTTGTCCCGGGGGCGCTGATCTCAGGGATCAGCTCGTTTAGGGGGTTGCCGTCCCCGTTGTCCTTTCGAGGCCCCCTGGAGGAGTAGCCTGCGATCTCGTCATCAGTCCTGTTGACGGTGTTCATGTCATCGGTGGCGGCGACGGTGATGGACAGCGAGGAGGCGCTCATGCCCGAGAGCCCGTCATTGTCCTCCCCCGAGTTGCCAGCTGCGTTGGACACCACCACGCCCAGCTCCATCGCCTCGTCTAGAATCCTGCTGTGCATATCCGAGCCGTCAGAGCCGCCGTCCTCGTGGCTGGTTATCCCCCAAGACAGGGAGATGATGTCTATTCCATGGCTCTCCTCGTCGACCCCTGGCCATGCGTCGTCCCGATGGTCGATAATCCACTGCAGCCCGTTCATCGCTGACTCGTAGAACTCCTGCTCGAGAATGTAGTTCTCGAACGGGCCCGCCCCCACATCTGTCCCTATCCTGATGTCGACGAGACCGGCGTCGGGCGCGGAGCCGTAGAACTGGGACTGGGTCCCGTCCGCCTCCAGCCCTGTAGCGCTGGCCATGCCCATACAGGCCGTCCCGTGCTGGTTCCCATCGTCGGGATCGAATGAGCCATCGTCCTCCCGGCCGCCTGCTAGGACGCATTGGGGGTCGCTGTGGACGTAGCAAACCGCGTCATATCCTGCGACGAACTTGCCTACCAGCCCGGGGTGCTCGTTGTCCACCCCGGTATCCACCATGGCGATGTTGACCCCCTTGCCGGACAGTCCAAAGTCCCATGCGCCGACGGGGTAGTCAGAGGAGTTGCTGGCCTTGACGGCAGGGGTCTGGACGTCCCCGTAGAATACGAGAGAGCCGTACCTCTCGACCATGGCGACGCCGTCAAGCTTGGAGAGTTGCCACGCATCCGCGGCATCGATGCCACCCAGTAGGACCGCGTCCACCACTGGCAGCTCCTGTCGAATCTCGAATCCCATGGTGGCCAGACTCTGCCTGTCGGAGTCGGTGACGGCCCTGGTGAAGGATAACCCCACGTTGACAGGTCCGGTCGCTTCCTGTATGGAGTCGTGGATGCCGTTCCTATCCATGTCCATGGTGGTCACTTCCCACCACTTGGCATGAGGGTCCCACCATATCTCGGATTGAACGGGCACGGAGGTAATGTGCCCCGGCTCTACTATCTGCGCCTCGCCGATGCTCGCACCTATTTTCTCGGAAGCCGAGTTGGAGGCTGCTATGCTCCCAGTAAGCGGGGACATCATGACGATGACCATTATCAGGGCCAGTAGGCGCCGATCCATCAGCCACATGCGCGAAACGGCTTCTATTCAACCCAACCTAGTTCGGTGAGGCGATTAGGCTGTTCGCAGGGAGTGTGGATTGTGGTGGGGGCACTGGGATTTGAACCCAGATCAGCGGGTTTCTTCCGCTTAGCGTGCACCTGGATCGCGCACGCTCTCGGTTTGCGACGGGTCGGTGCTCCAGTTGGTCATCAAATCCATCAGAATACCTCCTCGTCGTCATTCCCGTGCAACTGGAGCCCGCGGTACTACCAGGTTATACTATACCCCCAAGGGTGGACCAGAGAGCGGTTTCCCGCTTATGATGGTCTCGGTCGAGCGATGTGTCACAGGGATGACGCCAATGGGCCCAGAGAGATGCTCAGCATGGTCCACACGCCCATTATCGAGACTGCCAGCCCCCAGGCCCTAGGCCTCAGCCCGACGCTCATTAGTCCGATGATGGAGGAGTACTGTCCGAAGATGAGGGGGACCGAGCGAAGGACTGTGGCGGCGATTCCAGCGGCTACCCCGTAGCTCGCCAGCATCAGCGGCGAGATGAGGATCCCGAGAAGGCCGGACCTAGCCGTTGCACCTACCCCCTGCGCGATCATGGAGGGCTCGACCAGCCATATCAGCCATGCCAGCCACAGCCCCAGGTAGACGTCCTCGGAGAACCTCCTCGCGCCCCTCCAGTCCCTGTACTTCTGATCGAGTCGGGCATGCAGGGCCCTTGAGAGGGCCTCCACCTCCGCTATCCTGCCCCTCGTTAGCATCGACGCGCCGTGGTAAACGAGGATCACAGAGAGTGCCAACTCCACTATAGTCCAGCTCGACCCCATGCCCAGTCCGGACAGGAGGGCAACGGGAAATGCCCATGCGATGAATCCGAAGAGGGAGGCCCCCATGGTCATGAACGCCCCCACGCCCGGGATAAGGACCTCCTCGGGGGACTTGTAGTCCCTCTCGGAGGGCATGGCGACCACCAGTAGGGGGAGAAGCGACAGCCCTGCCACCATAGACAGGATGTCGAGTGGGGAGTTGTCGGAACCCAGGGAGGCTGCATTGGCGGAGGACTTGATGGCAGAGGGGGACATGGATCCCGGGGACCAGTCCACGATGAATCCGGCCGAGTCTATTACGAAGACCGAGTCGGTTGGTCCGCTCGGGAGGGATCTGCCCACCGTCCCATCATCCAGTAGAAGGGGCCAGGACCCGTTGAGCTCGAGAGAGAAGTCGTCCAGATTGTACGCCTTCACGTCCTCCCCGGTGGCTATCTGGACGAAGGAGGCAGAAGGGCCACCCTCCATCGCGAGCACCTTGGCGGCGGAGTCGAAGTCGTCCATCTGCCTCTCTGCGTTGGGCGACCCCGGGGTGAAAAGCCCCACTACTGCCACGTCAGATTCTCCCAGAAGCCCCGTTAGGGACTCCGCTCCTGAGTCTGGGTCGTGCGAGAGTAGGATGAAGCTCGGGGCGGCGCTACCCTCGCGATAGTTCTCCGAGTCAATCTCCGGGAGCCCCATGGCAGTCCCCATGCAGGCTATCGCCAGAAGTAGGACGGAAGCGTATGCCGGCAGGGGGAGCTGCGAGCCCTTCATCGACAGACCGGCCCACGCGAGGAGGCCCAGAAACACGGAGGCTACGGCAGCGGCCGAGCCCAGTATCGGCGGGTCGTCCCCTGGTACGTTGAACCTGAGTAGGACCCATGAGTGGCACGTCTCCCCCGGATCCTGGTCGGTCAGAACCATGCATGCGTCCAGCATGTAGTTCCCGGGAGCAAGGGGCTTGTCAGTTATCCACGTTAGGACAGTCCTGTTTGATACTCCCTTGGAGAAGCCGTCCGGTATCTCGAAGTGGTCGACCCAGACGTCCTCGTCGTGCTTGTCGTGCCTCATCTCGGACCACGAGACGGGGCCGACCAGCTCTATCGACTGCGCGGAGAAGTCCGAGGCCCCCCACGGGGAGAAGGGAGTGAGCTCGATCCTCGCCATCCTATTCTGGTCGACGACTACGTCCAGCTCCGCCTCGATCATGTGCCCGTCGAAGATTACCCCGGTCCTGGCGTCGTAGGTACCCCACCAGAGGGTCCCAGATACAGCGCACTCGTGCCTGACCTGTATTGACAATCTAATCTCCTCTCCAGAGTTCATCGAGACGTTGACGTTCT
Organism: Methanobacteriota archaeon; assembly: GCA_029977385.1. Classification (GTDB taxonomy): domain Archaea; phylum Thermoplasmatota; class Poseidoniia; order Poseidoniales; family Thalassarchaeaceae; genus UBA36. The sequence continues at coordinate 25,103 of JAPOKZ010000011.1, read as the reverse complement.
CGGCCCTCACCTCGAATATGTGGGGGTCGGTCCTGTCCTTGTTCATCACAATCGGCTCTGTGTCGACGTTGGATAGGGCGTTTATTCCCCCCATGGTCAGGGAGACCGAGAATTGCGTCTCAGAGCCCAGTGGCCCTCCAACCGGGAGATCGGAAATCGAGCATAGGTCGCTGTTTGACTCCAGGGAGGCGAAGAGCAGAATTGTGATGTTCCCCTCGAATCTGAATGGCTCCTCGGTGGGGGCGGAGAACGCATCGACTATGGTGGGCAGAGTAAGCGAACTCGTCTTCGAGAAGGAGACGCTGCCGGAAGGTAGTCCGGTCACGGTGGTCCAGTTTCGGTCCAGGTACTGGGCATCGTCGACCCCCTTGAGGAACAGCATGTGCTGCTCGGGGTAAGACTGGTCAACTCCGGGGCCCTCGTACGCGAGCTGATTCTGGGCTGCGATCGGCGAGGATGACAGCAAGATCAGGGCGGATATTGCCATCAGAAAAATAGGAGCTCGCCCCGGACTCAACCTACTCACCATTGGAATCTGCCCCAAGCTGCAATGTTCAATCCTTTGTATCCATGTTAGAAGAGCCTCATAGCGATGAAAAGGGCCATCATAGCACCCGAGAGAGTCGAGATGAAGTTCACCCCATGCTTACCCAGATACCCGCGATTCTCCAGCATTGCACCCAGGATAGAGTCGACCTGGCATCCCAGCCACCCGATCAGTATTACGGACGGGAAGAACATCTCCACTGGCGTCCTGTCCCCGTTTATGGCCCCCAGTATCGTGGACACCACGGATATCAGAAGAGCACCGTAGAAGGCTGCAAGAGTCCCTGTCGGGGACATCCCCCCGTTCGTCCCAGCCGGCACGGCCTCGAGGGTCGTGATTATCCTGGTCCGAGGGTCAAGGCTGCCTATCTCGGAGGCGAGTGTGTCTGAAGCAGCGACGGAGACCGCTGAGCAGAGCATGAAGTATGCCCACTCGTGCCCCTCGATAAGGAAATTCCCGATCGCGATTACAGTAGCCATCCCGCCGTTGGCCATCACGTTCTTCCACCCCCTGACTCCCGCGTTGGCTTCCTCAGCGGATATCCTCGCCTTCTCCTCAAACCTCCATTTAGTCGCGAACGAACCGACTATCAGGAACGTCATCAGAACCACTAGCCACGTCCAGTGTCCCAACAGGGATATCGTCAGCCCCACCACCAGGGCAGCAATTACGCCTCCCCGATCTAGAAGGTCCTTCCAGATCGATACCAAGAGCAGGGCAGACACCAGTACGATGGAGACGGTGAGGTCATCGCCTAGTTCGACCATATTGATGGCCCGTCGTTACCATTCGCGGTCAAGAACGATTCGGAATACGCCAGGGAGTGAGGGCGAATTGCCAAGTCGATGCTACTCGAGGGAGTTCACTCCCTTGATCAGCCCCCTGGCTATCAGAAGAACCGATGATACCAGGAAGACTATCCAGGAGAACTGGATAGCGACGGCTGTTGATCCACCCATCCCATATGCATCGGGGAGGTAGTAGGAGAGGAATGAGGAGCCGTTCCAGAATGCATGTCCAGCTATTGACAAGGTGACGGCGGCAGAGACTGACTTGGGAGTCTTAATCCCTGTAGATGCCCGCATCACAGGGTTGTTGTCGTATGTGAAGTAGAACTCTTGGCTTCCAAACTCAGAACCCTTAGGGCGATTAGAGTCCTTTCCGATGATCACCCATGGCTGCCCATCTTCCTCCCCTTCCTGTGATACCTGGGAGATGGCCTCCTCGAGTGTCGGCCTGGAGCCGTCGAACCCCGACAGGTCGCCATCGCCATCCGTGTCTATTCCCACGCCCTCTGCGATGTCTATCGCGGATATCGCCATTGACTTGGCCTTCCAGGAGAGCCTTGCCTTCAGCTCCTTGTCCGTCGCCATCCACCCTATCGCGGTTCCTGAGACTGCAGTCCAAACCGCGTGTCCGGGGATCGATCCGATGCCTCGAACTAGGATTGTGAAAGAGGCGGCGAACGGCCCCCCCAACAGTGAAACCCCGATGTACTGGAAGTTCTCTATCAGCGCGAATCCCAGCCCTACCGTGAACCCTACTTGGAAGCCGTGCTTTGGACCTTTGATGTAAGGGAGGAACAATGCCACTGCCATTGCCTTGAATATCTCCTCGCACAGGGGCGCACTCACGGCAAGGAGTGAGAACTCGAACGCCCAGTGATCTGATTCGAAAGGGATGATCTCTGGGGCTAAGAGGGAGTTGAACATGAATGCAGGGAATGCAGAGGCCATTCCTGCCATCAGCCATGCCTCTGCGTCCCTCCTTCGAGTGGGGATTCCCAGAAGCCTGTCGGATGTCCCCCACCAAGCTAGGACCGGCAGTGAGAACCCAACTATCCAGGTGGGTATAGCGAGTAGTAGGAACATGATGATGCCGAAATCGGCCAGTCCCTCCTGGTAGTCCTGCAGTATCAAAAGAAGTAGTCCAACGAGCACAGAGACGACCAGGCCGAACAGCAACCACAGTTGTCGAGTGGGGGGAAGGTCGAGGACAGAGTCGTCCCTGACCAAGTACCTACTCATCTTGGTCCTCATAGGAGTCCTGAGCGAACCCCCCTCGGGAAGTGCGTGGGCCTGGGAGCCCCCCTCATCTGGTTTCAGGAGTCTGACGTGCACCAGACTTGGCCTGTGCAACCGGAAAATTAGGGCTATCAGTGGGACGCTGCAGAGTCCGGAGAGGAATACAGCGATTGGCTCCAGGTATACTATGCCCATAACCAGGAAAAGCAGGACATACATCAGGAAGAAGGCCGGAATGACTGTCCCCAGCATCCGGAGGTATGCCCTCCACGGTCTACTGGTTCTCGCGACCATGAGGTTACTCGGAGGCTCGCTCAGGGGCTCTGGTTCCTTGAACCGGTACATCCGGCCCATCTGGTCAATGAAAGTCCTCCCTCCTTGCATGCCATCACCCGGTGCCACTCAGATCGCCCATCACTCGCGATGCCAGATGCACCCGGTGCGGTTCCTCATCACTGTGGCATCCAATGAGCCGAGGGTTCGGATATTGGCCTTTGTCATCTGCCGATTACTCCGCAAGATGTGCAGAATGTCTCGCTTCTGATGTCGTCTCTCTTCATGCTCCATTGCCCGCAGGACGGGCAGCGGGGTAGACGCTTTGCTGGTGACTTTGCCTTTGGTGGCCTGCGCCTGCTCGTCTTGGGGACGGCCCATCCCTTCTTCGGGCGTCTGACCTTCGGCACGAACCAGGAGAAGGGTCCTGATTCAATAAATTGACTGACCACAGGCGTGGGATACCCGGGAAGTTAATCATAAGCCAGTGGTATATCGGGTGGCATGCGGTGTACAGTAGTCGGAGCGGGGGTGTCCGGACTCTCCACTGCAATCAGGCTACTGGAGAGCGGCCATGAAGTCGAGATAGTGTCGGAAAAGTTCAGCCCGGAGACAGTTTCGGACGTGGCTGCAGCGATATGGTATCCATTCCTAGTGAAGCCAGCAGACAGGGCTGACACATGGGGCATAGTGACCTACGATGTCCTGGAGAGTCTATCCACGGAGGCACCCGAAGCGGGGGTGACGATGAGGGATGGGAGGGAGTATCTGAGGGGCGTTGTGGACCTCCCTCCGTGGAAGGATGACATAGCAGCATTCAGGATCCTAGACGGAAGCGAGATTCCAGAGGGGTACGTTTTCGGATGGGAGTTCAGGGCCCCGGTGATCGAGATGCCCCTGTACATGCCATGGCTGAAATCCAAGATCGAGGCAGAGGGAGGAGCGTTCAGGCATGGTTTCATCGAGGACCTGTCGGACCTTAGTGGGGACGTTGTAGTGAATTGTGTTGGACTGGGCGCAAGGGAGCTTTGTGATGACCTGGAAGTAAAGCCAGCAAGAGGTCAGATTATCTTCATTGACCAGGACCCCGGAATAGGACACTTCGACCAACAGCCAGAGACCCTGACATATACGATACCTAGGAGCGACGTGACAGTTCTTGGGGGGACCGCGCAAGTCGACGACTGGGGGCTGGAAATTAGGGACGAGGACAATGACCTGATACTGAGCAAGGTTGAGGCGATTTGGCCCGACTTGGACAGAGATAGGATAGTGGGGGGGACAGTGGGCCTGAGGCCTTCGAGAACCGAGGTCAGGCTAGAGGAAGAGGAGATAGGCGGGGTTCGCGTGATTCACAACTACGGGCACGGGGGAGCCGGGGTGACCCTGTCATGGGGATGCGCCGATGAAGTAGTTTCAATTGCAGAGAGAAGTTAGGAATCTCGATGGAAGAGATGTTCGACGTTGTCGACAGGAGTGACAAGGTAATCGGCAGAGCAAGTCGGGAGGAGGTTCACCGAAAGGGACTACTCCACAGGTCTACCCATCTCTTGGTATTCGATGGATATGGAAGGGTCCTGCTCCAGAAGAGGTCGATGGGGAAGGACAGGTTCCCTGGAAGGTGGGACTCTTCCGTTTCGGGCCATGTCGACAGCGGTGAACATTACGATGAGTGCATAGTAAGAGAGGCTATGGAGGAGATCGGGATTGATCTAGCTGGAACTCCAGATAGGCTGTTCAAGATTAATGCCTGCGATGAGACGGACCAGGAGTTCACCTGGGTCTATCGGACCGAATCCGAGGGGCCTTTCTCTCCGAACGAAGATGAGATCTCGGAGATCGGGTGGTTCACCAGGCAAGAGGCAAGTCACCTGGTGGAAACCGATCCCGAGAGCGTTTCCCCCTCCTTCGCCCTTGTCTGGAGCAAGCTCCTCGAAGGACATTGACCCTCTCAACTGTATGCTGCCTTCGTTGTGCTGATTACCACTGCACCAATCTTGTAGGGATCCCCATTAGACGAGGGACGCCTGTCTTCCAGCCTACCGCACCAGCCGTCATCGACCGTGCCGATCGGAATTCTGATGGAGGCTCCCCTGTCCGAGACTCCGTACGAGAACTCATGGATCGACTGGGTCTCATGCAGACCAGTCAGCCTCTGCTCGTTGTGCGCACCATAGACGCTGATGTGCTTCTCTATGTTCTTCCCGAATTCCTCGCAGACCTTGTTGAACGTGGCCTCGTCGCCACACGTCCTCAGAGTAGTGTCTGAGAAGTTCACGTGCATCCCAGATCCGTTCCAGTCGGTCTGTCCGAGAGGCTTCGGGTGCCACTCTATCGATAGGCCGTACTTCTCCGCGTTCCTCTCAGCAAGGTACCTCGCCACCCATACTTCGTCGCCTGCGTTTTTCGCGCCCTTAGCGAATATCTGGAACTCCCACTGGCCCACTGCTACTTCCGCATTTATCCCCTCGACGTTGATTCCAGCCTCGAGGCACATGTCCAGGTGGGTTTCGATGACTTCCCGTCCATAGGCGTTCTCCGCACCCACAGAGCAGTAGAATTGGCCCTGAGGTGTTGCGTCCCGAGGGAAGCCCAAGGGTAAGTCGGTCTCAGGGTCCCATAGGAAGTACTCCTGCTCGTAACCGAACCAGAAATCGTCATCGTCCTCATCGATAGTGGCCCTACCGTTTGTTGAGTGCGGGGTTCCGTCTGCGTTGAACACCTCGCACATTACTAGGAATCCGTTCAACCTGTCTGGATCCGGGTATATTGCCACTGGCTTAAGGACGCAGTCGGAAGAGCCCCCCTCGGCCTGGAGAGTAGAGCTGCCATCGAACGACCAGTCCTTGCAGTCTTCCAGATTTCCTGAGAAATCTGTCTCAATCATCGTTTTGCTTCTGAGGCTCTGTGTTGGTTCAAATCCATCTAGCCATATGTACTCTAATTTCGACTTAGTTGCCATAGCGCTGGCCCGTGAAAAGATGGTTTATAGTTTGAACGTATGAGCAGGTAATTGATAATATGTTGCAAATTAACATTAAAAAAATATATATTTTTAGTTTAATGCTCAATAATTATTGATTTATCTATGCAAATGAACATAAATTTTCAATAACTGGAGGAAAATACGTTCGAATGAACACAAGCAAAATTTCATTTTGCAGCACGGTTCTAGATGGTGGACGTGCCGAGATTTGAACTCGGGGCCTCTTCCATGCCAAGGAAGCGCGCTTCCAAGCTGCGCCACACGCCCAGTGGACCCACGAAATGCGACGCCCATTTAAGGGGGACGTGAGAGGTAGCGGTATGGCGCAGGGAGGCTCCGAGAAGCGACCCGAGATTCCGGATGGACTGCTGGAGGCGCTAATTCAAGAGTTGGAGGGGGAGGACGCCCCGTTCGTCAAGCACCTAGACAGGGAGCTGGCGCTAGAATGGCTCGACGAGGATGAGTCTCGTCTGGGCTTCACCAGATTCGAGTTAGACCATCACGAGCTTTACCGGAGGAGGAGGCTGGGCACCCCCCCTGGACCGATTACAGTAGCCCTGAACCCGATTCTTTCGGACGACCATGCCCTCTTCAGACATACCCTCACTCACGAGCTGCTTCATGCCGCGGGACTGCTAGATCACGACGGTTTGCATGCAGAGATAGTAAGTAGAGTTGCACCTGCTCCAAAGCTGAGGGACTCTCCAGTACTGATGAGGCTCAGGGAGAGAGTCCTCCAGGAACTCCCAGAGGAGCAGTGGATATGTGGCAAGTGTGGACACGCATGGGAAAGGAGGAGAGTGACTAGGCCGACCCGGTGCCCGAAGTGCGCCAGCAGGTTCGAGTCGAAGTGAGGGTTCATCTAAGTGAGGCTCCCGCAGAGGGTCGCGGGCGATTGGTGTAGTCTGGATATCATGCTGGCCTTCTAAGCCGGTGACACGGGTTCGAATCCTGTATTGCCCACCACGCAACTAGACGGTAAACGCGAACCTCTCATATACGCGAGGCAGGTCGGATGGACTCGACAACTGGAGGATGATTCGCTAATGAAGAGAGGTTCCCGTGCTTGGAAGAAGCAGGGGAAGCAGCGATGGAAGTGGCGAAAGAAGAAGCTCCGAAGGCGGAAGGCGGCCAGAAAGAGGGCCAAGCAGCGATAGTTAGATTTCGCCCTCCAAGGTTTTCGAGACCATCAGGATCTGACCTCGATTACAGTGTGGTGGAAGTTGCATACCTCGTCGAACTGGTTCAGGCCCCTGCAGTTAACCATGACCTCGAATCCCTGGGCCCCCTCCTTCCTGTTCACGACCTTATGTGGGGCCTCCTCAGAGCAGGAGGGGCACCTCAGGATGATGACGTCGCCGGTCTTCTTGCCTCGACTCATCCTCTTCTCGCGTGCCTGGGAACGCTCCTTCTTGATGCTCCTGCCCCTCCTGTAGAACTTGGCGTAAATCTGCAGGAAAATGCTGCATAGAGCCAGTATCGAAGAGAAAATCACCTCTATCTCCATAGGTGACTCGGGGAGGGACATGGAATGGAGGACCTCCCCCCCGTTGCCAATCAGACCTCCAGAGAGCAGGCCCGACATGAAGATGGGGACGACCTGCCTGAGGTACAACCTGAAGGTAAGTGTCAGGAAGGTGGTGGAGACGAGAAGGAGGCTGGAGAGCGCGGGATGGGAGAGCTCCGAAATCACTGGCACCTCTGAGAGGACTTCCTGCAGGTCTATCCCCCTCTCGTAGACCAGGTACTCGTAGCCTAGGACGATCGCGATGGGAGGGCCACCGACAACGATGTAGTTCTCGGCGACCTTAGGTAGTGTGTAGCCGAAAAACAAACCCAAAACAACGCATATTATTTTCACCATATCTGGAGAGAGTGAGCCCGAGGCAAAGAGGCCCGAAGAGTCAAGTGCCGGGATGGCGAATTCCGTTCCTACGACCAGGCCCAACAGAGCACCCACCACTCCGAATGCCCTGTAAATCCTGAGCCCCTTCCTGGGAACGAGGTTTGGCCTCACTGATGCCATTATTGCGGACCCGACATCGCTGGACACGCCAGACTTCTTGGGGGCGGCTTTGCCTGTACGCTCCGGAGCCCTTCCATAGCTGGGCTCCCAGAAGAGGTAGGCCCCCATCAGGATCATCGAGATTCCGATTGGCCCCTCCACAGACAATGCTATGAAAACCGAGTTATTACGTATCCGCAAATTTTCCTACAAAATGATGTAATGAGTAGTTTATCAGCTCCCCCTTCCGAGTTCCTCTGAGCGACCCATAGCAGCGAGAATCGCCTCAACGACTAGTCGGGAGTAACCGTTTTCCTCCAGATGAGAGATCGCGGCATCGGTGGTACCGCCTCGGGATGTAACCGCCTCGCGCAGCGAGGTTGGATCAAGGTCGGATTCCATGGCTAGGATGGCAGCGCCGAGGACGGTATGCAAGACCAGTCGTTCGGCCATCTCTGATGGCATCCCCATATCTGTCCCACTCTGAATCATCGCCTCCATCGTGTGGAATACGTATGCCGGACCGGTTCCGCTGAGTGCTGTGACAGGGTCCATCATCTCCTCTGGCGCCTTAAGGCAGACCCCAACTGAACTCAGTACCGCTTCCACCCTCTCGAAGTCCAGCTCCGTCGCATGTGAGCCTCCGCAGATTACGCTAATTCCCTCTCCGACCAGAGCCGGCAGGTTCGGCATTACGCGAATCACGGAGGGCTGACCACCGAGGCCCCCCTCAATCGATTGGGTAGTCACACCTGCTGCGATGCTCATGATGGTCTGATTGGCATTTATGGAGGGAGAAATCTCCAACAGCAGGGTAGGCAAATTTTGGGGCTTGGCCGCTAGGACGATCAGGTCTGCGTGTGCCGCAACGCGAGTGGCATCGGTGCCGTCCACCACTCCAAGATCGTCGCAGAGACGGCCCACTAGATTCCGATCTAAATCGCATACCATGACCGACTTTGCGGGCACCGTCCCCCTATCGATAATGCCACGCACCAGAGCGGCACCCATGTTGCCCACCCCAATCACCCCTACAGCAAACTGCATATCTCCAGTCACGGGCTGTTAGTCATGGACATCCTATTTCACACTGACTAACTCAATCCGCAGATTACATCATCTTATTTGTCAATCTCCAGTGCAGCTAATGTGACCACTACCAGAGGAGATTACAGGTTGACCAGCATAGTGCTTGTCGCAGTTCTGCTAATCGTCGGCTTGGTGCTGAGTGCGGTCGATGCCAATTCGGCCATCTTCAGAGGGCTACCGGCAGTCGCATGGTGTGCGATCATCGTCTTCGGAGTCCAATGGCTGGCCTGGGTCCCCGCCTCCATCGTCCAGACCGAGAGGTTCTACGACCTGACAGGCGGGATGACATATCTCGCAGTTGTCTCTTTCAGTCTGTGGGCGGGGTCGGATGTAGAGGAGATTGGATCTAGGGAATTGGTAATCAGCGCTCTAGTGGCCATATGGTCCGTCCGCCTCTCTAGTTTTCTTTTCCTCAGGATCCATCACAAGGGCAAGGATGGCCGGTTTGACGATCTGAAAACATCCCCAGTGAGATTCCTGGTCCCTTGGACCTTGCAGGGCCTCTGGATCTTCCTGACCGCCAACGTGGTTATCGTGATCAATAGTCAATCTGGCCCCTCGCCTCCATTGGGAGTCTGGGATGGGATCGGTCTCGGCATCTGGATTCTCGGTTTCGGGATCGAGGTGATAGCAGACTCGCAGAAGACCAGATTCAACTCCAATCCTGAGAATGAGGGGAAGTGGATAGATCTGGGCCTCTGGTCACGCTGCAGGCACCCGAACTATCTCGGGGAGACTCTGCTATGGACTGGAATTGCGGTCTTCGGAGTAGCATGCTTAGAGGGGCTCGAGTGGGTCGCGTGGGTATCCCCTATCTTCGTCTACCTACTACTGACCAAGGTCAGCGGGATACCTATACTGGACAGGAGGGCACTAGCCAAATGGGGCGAGGATCCCGAATACCAGGAATATAGGGGTAGGGTTCCCGCCGTATTCCCCATCCTTCGGACTAACAAATAGTCACTCTTCTTCGCCGATTGTAATGTTATCTCCTTCAATCAATTTCTGCTTGAGGACGTAGAACAAGAGCCACATGAACAAGACCCAGATGAGGCAGACTCGCAGCCATTGCCAGTGGATTCCTGGGAGAAGCATGGAATGGCAGGGCGTGGTGCTGGACTTGAAAGATTACCCGGAACCCTCTAGGTGCCTTCCGACATTAGAAGGAAGGATGGCATAATGTCAATATAGCAATCTATCGGAGTTGCATTTGCGATGGTTAGCATAGAGGATATCGAAAGGGCACAGCAAGAATGGGGCGATGGCATTGTTGCGATTTCTAAGGCTCACGCTGACGGGGAAGACTATGTTGGGATGGCCACGAGTCACATCGATACGATGTACGGATACCAAATTGGGCCAGTCATGTTCAAACCCACCTTAGCTGCAATTGATCAGTTCCGCCCTACATTTGAATCCGCTTTATCGTACTTCGTCGCATCGAACAACGCTTGCCCAGAAGACGAAGGCTTTGCCATAAAGGGGTGGAAAGAGGTGAGATTTGAAAATCACAAAATGATTATCGATGGCCATAGAGCATTTGCGATGGGCAACTATTTCTTCACCGATAAAGAAGGATTGGAGGTAAAGGTCGAGTATACATTTGGCTATGTAGAGGATGAAAATGCCAATATCAGAATCCAATTACACCACTCTTCCATGCCCGCGGCTACGGATTGAACCTAGGCCATGTGCGAGTAATGGTTCATGCTTTCCAGTAATTTGAAGAAAGTTGTTGCATCAACACTAACTCAGCGATTTTAGTGAGTATTCCCAAGTAGTCTTCAAGGATATAGTGGAGATCATGATTGGCTACGAAATACCCCACAAACATCACTCCAACAATCGCTGCTAATCCGACTCTTAGTTGTGTATTGAAACTACTTAGTTTGGGAGAAAGTGATGCAGCCAATATTCCCAGAACGCCAATTCCGCCGACGATTAGCAGAGAATCGTCGAGGCCCAACATCACATGAGTCATGCCGGAAAATATAGCCAAACAGAATACAAGTGGGGATCCGATACAGGAGTTTGTGGACAGCCATTCCCTACCGATCGACCATAGGAAGACCGAAGATGTGAGAGAAATCAACAGTATTACCGAATTACTGACAGTCGCTGCACCTTCACCGTGAGCTTGGGCGGTGGGCATGGCCAGAATGGGAAGAGCTAACGAGGCGAAAAACAAACGTGAGTGTTTTCCCATGGAATGCATGCCCTATGATAGTATGTCTAATGAAGATTTGTTGTTTCTATCTGGTCCATAATTTCCATAATTATTTGCCTGTGAGGAGGGTTCGCGAGGGAATGGAGAAATGGCAGGGGGGGCTGACAAATCGGGTTCAAGTTTTACCCTAATCATTACTAGGGCATTTCCGTTGCTATTACTTTTGATCGGTTCTCTGGCCCTAGTATCCATGTTGTTCGAAGGTTGGATATTCGGGGGAGTTTCCTTTCAACAAACCACATTAGGGAGTCCACTTTGGTATATTTCGCAATTAATTATGGATCAATTATGGCCCTCCACCTGAATCAATCATGGTGAAAGGGGTGATTTCGTCAGAGGGAGAGTTGCCCCTCCCCCTGATTTTCGTATCTTCTAATTGTGCGATGAGGAGTCAGAGGTCAAGCCCCCTTCCTCACGCGTAGTCTTGACGCGATAATCACGCCAGTATTCCGCCTAGCAATCCCTGAAGGGACCACCAGATATCCAATGTTTCTCTTAACATAATAAATTCGATCAACAGAGGGGTTATCAAGACGTGTTTCCAACGCACCAATCATCTGAAACACGCCTTGATAACACATACGTCCATCAACAACTTATGATTAGAATGATATTGACTCTGATGGTTGGATCATACGCTGGCATTGCTGTCAGCGTCATGAGCTTCTCAGCCTTCCTGGCGTGATACTGCACGATCACTCTGTCCGGAATACTTGGAACCCCAGTTTTCACATAGACCGTACACACAGCCGGTTCTGGTGGGAATGATTCTGAGAGATAAGAAAGTCGTAGTGCTTACTGGGGCTGGAATTAGCGCGGAGTCAGGAGTCAGGACATTCAGGGACAACAATGGATTGTGGGAAAACCACCGTGTCGAGGACGTTGCCACACCCGAAGCATGGACTAGGGACCCTGCCTTGGTTTGGAGGTTCTACCAGGCAAGGAGGAACCAATTACTGACAGTGAAGCCTAATCCTGCCCATTTTGCATTGGCGCACCTGGAGTCGAAAGTCAGATCTCTAGTTCTTATCACTCAGAATGTGGATGACCTCCACGAAAGAGGGGGAAGTTGCTCCGTAATACACATGCACGGGATGCTACGATCACTCCGCTGTCAGGAAACAGGTCTCAGTGAAGTTAGAATGGACGAAAGGGACTTGGGGGGTGATTTCGTTCTCTGCAATTGCTGTACGGTGGCTTCGCAGATGAGGCCAGATATCGTTTGGTTCGGTGAGATGCCCATGGGGATGGACGTCATTCAGGGAAAGGTCGAGGAATGTGACGTGTTCATCGTGATAGGCAGTTCTGGACACGTCTACCCTGCTGCAGGATTGGTGAATCTAGCGAACTCGTATGGTGCTCACACCATCCTGGTAAACTTTGAGCTCCCCATCAATGGCAGAGATTTTGACGAGGTGCACATAGGAAAGGCGGGCGAGATACTTCCGGATCTTGTGGATAATTGGTAGAGCTCGGAGAATCAAAAATCATATTATTTGAGATATTAATTCGGGTACTGCTAAATAATAATCTGCCATCACAAGTTCATGCCTTGTGATTGCTGCGACTGCGACCCCTGCGGGCCTAGTTGTACTTGCGATGGATGCTGTTGAGCAAATAGCTAGATTTCGAGATGAGCCTGAATTGCCCTTAGTCTGAAGCAACGCTACATGGTGCCGAGAGATAATAGGTAACCTATTGTGCCTCCTTCTGTAGCGAATCTCATGTCTGGATGTCTCGAAAACTTTCCTAACGAATTGGAGCCTAGTTTCTCCTGCGTTTCTGACTCACTGTCCGCCGGGCCGGCTTCAGGGTTACTGATTCTAGTAATCGGGGTCCCCCTAATCGGGATCATCAAAGCTTACTTGAGGAAGTTGCTTGACAATGTTGACTTTGATGAGGGCCTCGAGAACTTCCTATTCAGGATCGCTGGGGTCGCCCTTTGGGCGTTGGTAATCCTGACTGCTGCAGACGAGTTTGGGATCAATGTTACCGGCTTAGTTGTCGGCCTGGGATTCATAGGATTAGCAGTTGCCTTCGCGGCTCAGGATACCGTGGAGAATGTTATCGCAGGAGTATTCATCATAATTGATAGACCCTTCAGAGAGGGCGAGAGGATTCTACTCCCCAAGAGCCTGGGAGGTACCTACTCGAAGTGGGGCGATGTGACTTACATCGGACTAAGAACCACGAGAGTGAGGTCTACAGACGGAGTTCTGCTGACCATCCCGAACAAGCTTCTGACCAAGGACGCAGTGGCAAACTTCAGTCACAGCTCCGATATGGAGCTCAGAGTCAGAATCCGACTAGGACTTACCGCCACTTGGTCGAACGTCACCAAGGCTGAGGAAATAGTGAAGGACATCGCTGACAACCACCCTGACATTGTGAGTAAGCCAAAGCCTCCAGAGGTTGTCCTGAGAGGGTTTGGCGATCAAGAAATAGTGATGGAGGTTCGCTACTACGTCGACAATGCGCGGAAGATGAGGCCGTCAAAGTCGTTCTTCGTGACTGAGATACTCAGGAGGTTCGAGGAGGATGGCGTGACTCTAGCATTCCCGGTAAGGGTCAACATGAACAGCGATGTGGACCTAGAAGGACTGGGATTCTAATGAAAATGAGCAATTCACTGAATTCGGTAATCAGCTAGAGCAGGAAAGCATGGAGCATCCGACTCGGTTCCTAGCCCATTCCGGCCTCTTACTGAACCATTTTTGCTCATTCTCGGGCTGTTCTTCATATGGTTTCTTCAGCATCTCGAAGAGGCCGTTGGCTACAGAATAGTCCTCATTCTCGGCAGCATCGATTGCTAGTTGAGCCATCCAGTTCCTCAAAACGTACTTAGGATTGTCATTCAGCATCGCCTCCCTGTCGGGATTGCCATCCACTCTTACCCACCATCTGGATAGCCATGAGTTCCACTCATTCTCGGGAATCCCCTCATCGTTGTAGAATGCCTGAGACAAGTGGCTGACGTCTGGCTCTTGGGTGGTAGAAAGAAGCCTGAATAGGATAGTCATGTCAGTCTCGGTCAACTGCATCACCGATGTCAGTTCACTTACTAGCCCCCCATCCTCCTCATGGAACCCCTCAAGTCCTAGTTTCGCCGCCCACATTCTGTTACTGTGCCCCCTATACGACTCGTAGTATGAGTCCAAGGCCTCGTGCAAGGACTTCGGCTCTTCCATAAGTGGTGAGATCGACTCCAGAAGTCGGGCGAAGTTCCAGGCCCCGACCTCGGCCTGCTGACCGAACCTGTACCTCCTGGTTGCTGCATCTGTAGTATTGGGTGTCCAGTCGGGGTCGAAGCCCTCCAACCAACCGTATGGGCCGTAGTCTATGGTGAGGCCATGGATTGACATGTTGTCGGTGTTCATCACACCATGCACGAATCCCACGCGCATCCAGTGCGCGATCGTGAGTGCGGTCCTTTCGGCGACCTCCTTCAGCCACTCGATTAGTCCCTGGTCCGAGTCAGATGAGTGATTAGGGAAGTGTCGTCCGACGGTACTGTCGACTAGAGCACGCAGAGTCTTCTGGTCCCCTGACATCGCGTGTATCTGGAAGCTGCCGAATCGGATGAAGCTCTCAGCCGCCCTACAAACAATCGCGCCTGGCTCGGGTGCTGGCCTCCCGTCGTACATCATGTCTCGCACCACTTCCTCCCCAGTCGTGACCAGAGAAAGAGCCCGGGTGGTCGGAACTCCCAGGTGGTGCATCGCCTCACTACAGAGGAACTCTCGGATCGATGACCGAAGAACCGCCCTACCATCCGCGAAGCGGGAGTAGGGAGTCTTCCCCGAGCCTTTCAGTTGAAGCTCCAGTACCCCCTTCCCGGTGTCAACCTCTCCGAGGGTGATCGCCCTGCCGTCTCCGAGTTGGCCGGCCCAGTTTCCGAACTGATGCCCCCCGTACCTCTGAGCATAGGGGTTCATTCCCGTCGTCTTACCATTTCCACCAAGCAAATCCCCCTCTGCGACTTCGAGACCTATCTCGCCCGCCATCTCCTCCGACCACATCCTAAGCACGGGGTTTGGCATTGTCTCTGGATCAACCCTAGACCAGCATGCACCGGGCACCTGCCTAGGAGCCCCTCCAGACTCCTCATCTCCTGGAGTTTCATCGAGGAAACGACTGGCCCAGTTCAACGAACCCAGCGACTTCTGTCCCACGATTTCGTGTCATGCTTGAGGCAATTGAAGTTGTGCATAACGTGAGGCCAGCGTTTTTTTGTATGTAAAAAATAAATTCACTACTAAAAGCGAATTATCCAGCAGAAACTCGTGCTCTATTGGAATAAGAGGCTGTTCGAGCTCTCTATGGGAGATGATGCCGAGGAGAAAGTTCGCAAGGCGGCGATAGCCTCAGCAGTACTGGGATTCTTCATCCATATCGCGATATGGGCTCTTTCCAGTACAGAAAGGATTTCGATAAGTGGAGAAGCTTCGGAACTGGTCAGCTCACCCCTATCGGCCCTCTACACACCATTCTCCATACTTTTGGTCTACGAGGTCTACCAGCTTATCAGGACTATTCCAGATTCATTTTCCTCTTCAGTCGGAAAGCAGTACGAGATAGCCACACTTCTCGTGGTTCGGGACATCCTGAAGCGCCTTTCCGAGGTTGAGAGTTCCGAAGGTTGGGAGATTAGCGCCGACCTAGGGTTCCTACTGGTAGAGTGCGGCGCATTCCTCGCGCTGTTCTACACCTCTCTAACTTACTTCAGGATCAGCAACAGTGCGGACAAGTCTGGAGGAATGTCGGATGATATCATAATTTTCGTTGAGGCCAAGAGGGGGGTTGCTAACACAATGCTTCTAGTTTTCTTGACGGTAGCAGCCTACTCCTTCCTGACATGGATCGAATCTGTGCAGGAAGGAGGGGGTTCTGTGAGTAGGGTGATATTCTTCCTCGACTTCTTCACCTTCCTAATTCTGGCGGACATCCTGATACTATTGATCTCCTACTGGTTCTACACTGACTTCGGCAATCTGGCTAGGAATACGGGTTTCGTACTTTCAACCGTGATAATCCGCGTTGCTATTTCCTCGGAGGGCGTCTCGGCCATGGTCCTCTTCACCCTAAGTGGTCTCCTAGGAATTGCGATTCTAAGGATGTTTGACCCGAATGTCCCTTCTCGTGGTTTGCAGGTTGGCGAGTGACTTCATTCGTATCTCTGAGCTTAACGACAGTTGAAATGGTGGACATAGATGCTTGAGCCATGTTGGATAGGCTAAACCTACCCAAACATCTCGTAGAGAGGTGCATATTGCGTTCAGAGGGAGTCACGGAGCCGTCATTTGTTCTCCACTGGATGCGCACAGCAATTAGACTCGACGAGTGCCCCACTTTCGATACTGCAAGGCATGCCGCGAACTCTCTGGGGGTGCCCCTTCTAGTTTACCATGGAATAGATGAGAGGTACAAGTACGCGTCATATAGACATCACAGATTTCTTCTCGAAGGTGCTGCGGATGTTGCAGACAGGGCAGAGTCCCTTCGAGTCGACCATCTGGTTCACGTTTCCAGGGAAGGAAGCAGGGGGCCCTACCTAGTCGAGCTAGCTAAGGAGTCTGGCCTAGTTATCACAGACATGGTCGATTTGCAACCATGGGAGAAATGGGCTGGGAAAGTTAGCGAGGTCTGCTCCCTAGTGGAGGTAGACTCCCACTGCGTCCTGCCGAGGCCGGTTTTTGGTAAGTCGATGGACAGGCCTTTCAGATTCAGGAAAGCAACGGAGGAGGAGATGCGTGCGAGGGTGACTAGGAATTGGCCCATAGTCAGGGACGAAGTTAGAAGGATGCCAGAATCTTGGAAGCCTCCTTTCGAAGCGGTCGACGTTCGCCTGGAACTGTCAAAGGACGGGGGGGCGGGCCTCCTTTCGAAGTGCGATATCGATCCGACTGTAGTCGCTGTTAACGGAGTCAAGGGGGGTTCTTCGTTTGCTATTGAGCATTGGGAGAATTGGTGCAAGTCAGGAATAAGGAGCTACCACATGAAGAGGAACAACGCAGCAGTTAGCGATGGGGTCAGTAGAATGTCCCCCTGGATACACTATGGCATGATTTCTGCCACTAGAATAGTGCGGGATGCCGCTTCGATAGGAGGGAAGGGGGCGGAGAAGTTCCTGGATGAGATGCTGGTTTTCAGAGAGCATGCCCAACACCACGTTCATGCGACAAGTGGCCCGGATGATTGGACTAATATCCCCGGATGGGCGATTTCATCTTGGAATGAAAGAAACTCGGAAATCTCCGAGCTGTCCCCGATAGAGCTCGAGAGGGGGAAGTCTGGAGATCGGCTTTGGGACTCGGCACAGACGGGACTCGTGAGGCACGGAACTATGCACAACAATGTGAGGATGACATGGGGGAAGGCATTCGCTGGTTGGAGGGAGGATGCGGAAGAAGCGATGCATCTGGCTCTGGAGATGAATGACAGATTCGCACTAGACGGCAGGGACCCCAGCTCCATTGCGGGAGTCCAATGGTGCTTCGGCCTATTTGACAGAGCCTTTGGACCCATTGATCCGATAATGGGGAAGGTCAGGAAAAGGCCCACTCGAATACATGAGAGTCGCCTTGACATGGAATCCTACAGCAATCTTACGAGCGAGGCGACGGCAGGGGGTTCGATGGACATAGGAATCGTCGGCGGAGGCCTCTCTGGCATGTTCGCCGCGAGGTTGCTTTCCGACCTAGGCCACAATGTCACGGTTTGGGACAAGGGGTCCAGGATAGGGGGCAGGATGACTGGTTGGAAGAGCAACGAGGGTTACGATATTCACTTGGGAGCAAGGTCCCTAGACTCCATACCAAGATGGATGGATAGATTCGCGGACGAGTGGGAAAGGATTGGATTAGTCAGACGCCAAGGAGATTCAATGGTTCCAATCAGGCCCCTTCCAGAACTTCTGGAACACTTGTCCGAGGGGTCCTCCGTCTACCTCGGCAACAGGGTATCCGGGTTAGAACTGATCGAGGGGGGAATCGGAGTTAACACTGATTTCGAGGGGGATAGGAAAGTTTCCAGATTTGACAGGGTATTGGTAGCTGTCCCATTGGAACAGGCTGCGGAAATAGCAAGATACTTTGACATAGATATCAATGGTGAAAGTGCCCCATGCATTGTGTCGTGGGGGGCGTGCGATTCAATCCCCAATGAATTACCAGAGGGATTCAGGATCTACGATTTGGGCGACTCGGCAAAAATGGTGGAGTTATCCCCCGAGATAAGTAGCCAGATGATTGACATGGACAAGAGATCACTATCGAAATTTATCACAGATTCAATGGGCATATCAGATGAGGGTTGGAAGACGCACAAGTGGCGGTACAGCAGAGCCTCTACGGGCCCCGGTTCGGTAATTACCAAGGATGGGGTATCGTTCATCGGCGATGCTTTCGGACATGAGATAGGATCTGCTGGAGCAGCCCTAGATTCGGCAGCGAGAGCAGTTTCGGATCTACATTTGTCCATTTTAGAACCGTCATTCGAAAGGGTCCCGGTACAATCTTCACTGTCTGATTGGTAGAGCGAACAAGAGTTTGGGTCAGAAAAGTTTGGCCTGACGTGAATCTCTGGCCCCCTTTCTCCTCTGACGGCCTGATGGCCTTCTCCTACTACCATGCTTCTGATACACCTTCTTGCTTGCATCACGCGTTTCGTCGCTGCTCCTTGCAGCGTATGTTCTCTTGACGCCTTCTTTCCTGGCAGATGCCTCTTCCAAGATGGGGGCTGGGTAATTCTTTCCAATAACGCAATCTAACTCATTCTGGAGTGCTTCAGGCATCTTCCAGGGCTCGTGGATATATTCATCCGGTACATTTCCTAACTCAAGCACCCAATTTCGGATGAATGACCCCTTCGGATCGTGATCCCTCCCCTGCTTGATTACCGAGTAGGCTCTGACAGTATTAATTCCAGTAGTTCCGGACTGCATGCCAACTTGTGACCAGTGTATTCCGGGCTCATAGTCCAAGAACTGTCTCGCAAGGTGTAGTCCGGTCTCCCTCCAAGGTAGCCAGAGGTTGTAGGAGGCTGCAGACATCATCATGGCCCTCATGCGGAAATTAATCCAACCAGTAGCAATTAGACTCCTCATGCATGCATCGAAGAAGGGCCAACCTGTCTTTCCCTCGGACCACGCTCGAAACCTCTCTTCGTCCATTTGCCTGTTCATGCTTCTATCAATCAGAGGGTTCTGGGCACGTATATCCAAGGTTGGTTCCATCTCTAGTTTCTGTATGAAGTGACAGTGCCATGCGAGTCGACTCTGGAAGGATGAGAGGCTCTGGAGCCAACCCCCTACATTCTCTCCTCTCGACCTAGCCTCCTTCAGAAGTCTCATCTTTGACGAAGTCGTCTGTACTACACGCCTGATGGAGATGCAACCGGTGCTGAAATATGGCGCTAGTCTCGAGCAATGATCGACTGCCAGAGAAGGACTAGACATCGACCACCTGTATGACTCTCCTCGGCTGCTCAGGAAGCTCCTAAGAACGTCCATTGCAGCGTCCTGTCCGGGTTTTGGCCTGTGAATAATCGGTCTTCTACTCATACCAATAGATTTCAACGTGACATTCGAAGGCGCCGATTGTAATCCTACTATTTTCTTGGGGGAAGACAAGAGGTCTAGCCCCATCCTACGGTCTCTAGATGTTTTCCACTTATCCCTCCCCTTCATTCCCCTTATTACCCCATTATTCGGATACTCAATCCAATCTACTTTATTCTCTGAGCACCACTTACTTACTCTCTTATCTCTATCGAAAGACCATTCGGTGCCGGTCTCCTCATGACTCCTAATTCGTGAAATTGTATACTTCGTATGAATATCCTGAATTGCTTCAAGGGCGTCATTGTGTATGATGTGAAGATTAGCTCCCATCATCTCTAATTTCTTCCTCAGCTCATACGCACAGTCGAGTTCCCACTCGATGTGTATTGGGTCGCAATCGGGTTGTGTCAGCCTCTGGGGCTCCACCAAGAAAAGGCAGAGAACAGGGAGGCCGCTACTTGAAGCATCGGAAAGGGGAGGGTTGTCTAATGTCCTGAGATCCCTCTTGAACCAGACTACTTCAATTGCCATATTCATTAACAGGCTCAAAAGAATATGAAGTGGTGTTTCATCGACTGCTTGGAACGGTCGCTTACGTGAAAATCACGCTTCGATGATTTCACAAGGGCATGTTTACGCGGGTCGCTATGGAAGAGGGGGAAGTGGAGGGTCCGACTTCAGGAGTGCAGGAGGTTCTAGTTCCAGAAAGGGTGATCGAGGGACTCCCGACCATGTATTGCTTCGAGACCTGCCCATTCTGCTTCAAGGTCAAGGCGATACTTGGCTCCAGGGGAATTGAGTACTCCAAGGTGGAGGTGGATCCGACTTTCAAGACCCAGTTGAAGTGGTCCGAGTGGAGCAAGGTGCCGGTATTCATCGATGTCGATGGGACCCAGGTAAACGACTCTAACCACATCCTCCACTACATTGACTCCAGGGGATCCAACTCATTCCCTCGTGAGGGCGAGGATTCCGAGCAGGACCGATGGATGGATTTTTCTAACAAGGTCCTTGGCAAGTCCATAGTCGCAGTAATATACACCTCATACGGAACCTCCCTCAGAGCCCTCGACTACGTCACTAAGGTCGACAAATTCTCGTTCGGAAGTCGTCTAGTGAACAAGTGGATGGGGGCCTTCATAATGCGAATGGTGGGGAAGAGCAGAGCGAAGATGTTCGAACTCCCCCCTCGTGAGAACCTCCAGTACCAACTGGATGAGATGTCCAAGGGGATATCTGGGGATTACTTCGGAGAGGGAGAGCCCAACGGTGCGGACTTCGCTAACTTCGGAATCCTTCGTTCCATGCAGGGATTGAATGGTTTCGACATAGTGGAAGGGCACGAGGTGGTTTCAGGGTGGTACTCAAGGATGCAGGAGCACTCCGGAGTATTCTGAAAATCACTCTTGGTCCCGTAGTATTCTGTGGTGCTATCTTCGGCAGGTAGGCATTTGGAAGAGAGAACTCAAGACCTCATGATGAAGCGACGATACGTGGACCCGGCACAGTTTCTCGTCCTAATTCTGCACCCCCTAGCTGCACTCCTGGTGATAAGGGAGTTTGTTCTGCAACGAGATTGGCGAAGAAAGTCCTTAGAACTGAAGGGGGAAGAAAGAGCTTCTGAGTTGGAGCGTCACGAGATAGAGGGAGAGCGTCTTTTTCGACTAGTCATCGCAGTAATTGTGCTGGCGTTCTTGGCTCGTTTGGCGTCTGCCTTTCTAGCTGGTGAGGACGTCGGTTTTAGTGACCTGTTGCCGGGCCATTTCCATGGATGGGGAGGCTTGCTCGGGCTTGTATTGATGACATATCTATGGAGTCTGGGTCGAAAGTCTAGTTCTAAGAAGGCTGCTGGTGAGTCATTCGCAAGGACCAAGGATTTGCACGGCAGATTATCGGACGTGATGATGGGGCTAATCATAATTCATGCCTTCCTAGGTTTCCTGTACCTCCTTCAACTCATAGGAAGCATATGATGGGGATCTCTGGAAATTGCGGATCGTCCAAGTTTTGTCCATGGAATGCGGGGATTTTCTGAACAACCATTTATGCACAGAACTTCGATAGTAAGGGCATGAGTGAAATTATCGTGCTGCTTAGTGCGGTTTCCGTCCTTACCGTTGCAGTGATGGATGCAATCAGGTTGACGATAGGTCAGTTATTTTCGCTAATTGACGGATTCTAGTTCGAGTAAGGCGAAGGCGGAAGAGTACCGAAGTCTACTCATCCTCGGAAATAGCCTGGATAATGTCGTTGGCAGCCTCGATGCAGACCTGCATTAGTTCGGTAGTTGTCACAGAGGCAAGCATCTGCTGCTGAACCATGACAGAGCTGGACAATGAGGCAGAGACCTGCCACAGGAACAGCTCCTGCTCCTGGGGGTCGACAGAGGATACGCTATCCTCGTAGTCCATCTGCTGCCCCCTGTACATGCAGCTGACTACGATTAGGTTGGATAGGGGCGAGATGTATCCTACGAATGAATCGAAGTCCTGCTGGTCATGGTTATGCACAATTGGTTCCATGACCTCGGCTTCGCACCTGAGGTATAGCTTCCCGTCATCGGGATTGCCCGCCTTCTCCATCAGCTCATCCACTGTCGGGAAATGGGTGCCTGAAACATCATTGTCGAGCACTGGCTGGATTACTCCTGTTGACTTGAACCTCCTGCCAGAGATGATGTTGATCATTATGTTCGAGCCGGACTCCTGGTACTCCTCAATCTCGACCAACACCCCGTACTTCGCAGGCTGAGTCCATCCTCCGATATCATCAACATCCGGGTCGTAGGTGATGTAGCCGAATGGCTTGCTGTCCAGAATGCAGTCGTCCATCATTTGCTTGTACCTCGGTTCAAACACCCTAAGTGATGCGCTCGACATGGGCATGAAGTCCGGCCCAAGGACGAATAGCGGGAGCTTGGTTGTAGGCATGAACGTCTACTGAACGGCATAGACTTAAGGTTCTGTTTCCGAATACCAGTGTTGAATGGGTTTTCGCTACTTCTTCTGTCTCGTGATTGACTATTAGTACTCCACTGGGACGGGATCCAGGGATCTCCAAAGGAACCAGCAAGCAGCACTGCGATATGGCCTCCATGCCTCTGCGACCTCAAGCATCTCGCTCTTTGAGTTAGCATGCGGTGCGAGCATCCTTATTCCCTTAACCACCCCCAAATCACCCAGGCTCAGAATATCCGGCCTCATCAGTGAGAATATGAGCATCATCTCCGCAGTCCATGGCCCGACTCCCTTGAACTTCACGAGATGCCTAATCAGAGATTCGTCATCTAATTCCTCGAAACCTTCTGGGAGGAGCGGGGTTTCGTCGTTAGAGATGCCGAGAATATACTGGCTCTTCTGCCTGGAAAGTCCGCAGGACTGTAACGCGTCAACAGTTAGGGCACCAAGTGCATCTCTGGTAACCTCACCACCGCTAATCTCCTCCAAGCGACCGTGTACTGCATCGGCTGCCTTCACGGATATCTGCTGACCGACTATGCTTCTGACCAGGGTCTGGAATAACTCCCCCCTTCCAGACAGCCCCTCTCCATCGAATTTCTTTACGATACCGCCGATTAGAGGATCCCGGGATAGATGAGCTGTAGCGTCACCCCACCAATCCGGCCTTCCTACCTGCACATGCACGCAATGGTACTGACGCTCTATGAGTTTACGCGGAACGGATGCTGACTAGTTGCCGCACCCACAACCTGGGTTATCACATGATGGATCAGCCTTCTCGACTCTCGTCTTCTTTGGCCTTATTTTCTTGACCATCTGGCTGACCTTCCTCTGGCCCTTCTTGGTTCTTGGGTTCATGTATGCCTCTGGTGTTCGCCACTATTGAAGATTCCTAGCCTTTCGTAGTTCAATGGGGCATCCTCATCCGCCTGAAGAGACGACCACCAGTTCCAACGCGGCATCATCCTTGATGAGGGACGTGTGCGGAAGGATGGTCTGGCCTTGTACGGCAAGAACGGTGGAAGGGGGTATCTCCAACTTCTGGAGGACCTCGTTGATGGTAATCGGCTTGCTAGACTCCACCTCTAGTGTTTCTCCCTCGTACTGAATCTGGACTCTCACGAGTCGCGTGGGGCCGGGTCAGCCTTATGTCTGATTCGCAGGTGGGGAGTTCGCTGCCGAGATCGCATAGCCCGGTATTGCGGTGGATTCGAAATCCACTGTCCATTGGACGCGGGGGTTCAAATCCCTCTCTCGGCGCCATATCCGTTTCATCCTGATTAGGAGTAGGCTTTTGAGCGCGAGATATTCGGGTAGACTATGGAAATTGAGAGCGAGTATGGCCCAGCATTTACTATGATGACAGCGACTCTTGCACCTGGAGAGAAGATCAAGGTCGAGCCCGGAGCGATGGTAGCACAGTCCGAGGGTCTGGAGATGAAGACCGGAATGGGTAGCGGGGGAGGTCTTGGTGGCTTCATGAAGAGCATGATGAAGAGTGCCTTCGGGGGCGAGTCATTCTTCGTGAACACGTACACTGCAGGACCTTCTGGAGGATGGATATCCATGGCTCCCTCTTCGCCCGGCGATATTGAGACATTCGACCTGGACCCAGGGCAGGGTTTCTACATGCAAGGTGGTGCATTCATGGCCTCTACTATCAATGTGGATACATCAACGAAATTCCAGGGGGCGAAATCTCTGTTCTCGCGGGAAGGGGCTTTCTTCCTGCGTGCAGAGGCTGCTGATGTCCCGGGCAGAGTTTTCTTCACATCTTACGGGGCTATCAAGGAGATAGAAGTCACCCCCGACAAGCCCATCAAGATAGACAACGGTCACGTGGTGGCTTTCTCCGAGGGACTCAATTACCAAATCTCCAAGGTCAAGGGACTGGGTTCGTTCTTCTTCGGTGGAGAGGGCTTCACATTGGACTTCCATGGTTCCGGCTCAGTCTGGATTCAGACCAGAAACATCGAATCTTTGGCGAATCAGTTGATTCCTTTCATGCCAAATCGGAGCCAGTAGGATCAGAAACCGGGCGTATCTTCCGAGTGCCTAAGAATCACTACCCTGGCACCGGGACCTATCCTCACCTGAGGGCGTCCGGCCCATTCGCCCACCTCGCCGTTCAGTATTGCGATCTCGTCCCCTCTCGAAATGGCGGCTGCAGAGACCGGGACGAACTGCTTGAACGCGACCGAGGCTGCAGAGCCGGTCTTGTCCATCAGGGTGATCGACCATCTGTTCACATCTACTCCGTTGGGGTAGGCATCTATCGACCAGACCCTGCCCACCACGCTCACGCGAGTCTCCACCTCTACCACGGGGGCTGAGTCTCCCTCCGAGGCCATTGATACAGAAGAGTTCCCATCCAGGTCTATCTGCAACTGGCCTCGCCACAGGGAGGGCATCCCATCGTCGATCCTGACGCG
>JAPOKZ010000013.1:0-26005 GCA_029977385.1 Methanobacteriota archaeon | reverse complement strand
GAGATTTCGAACTGGGTTGGTGGGGACACCGAGTACGAATTAATCGACTTTGACTCAAACCAAACCAGAGCCTTTGCCCAAGGCCTTGTGAATCTGGGGGATCCTGTCTGGGGAGGGAGGCTTTCAGGTACTGTCGAAGAAGAGAACGCCGCTCAATCCATTAAGACCAACTTCTCAAACAGCGGGCTTCCTTCCACTCTAGAGGAGTTCGAGGTCCCGTTGTACTACATGGGAAATTCATTCGAACTAATGATTTGTAACTCCGGTACCCTTGGAGGGGTTTTCGGGGGACCGACCCCCTGTACGATTGCCGATATTAATCGAGAAGAGACGAACTTCCAGCATACCGTGGACTTCGTTGTTCAGGGATACAGCGGAAGCGTAGATATTCCTGCCAGCAGTAATGTTGAGGTCGTAGATCTCGGAATGGGGAATGAATCTGAGGACTGGGACGTCGCAAGCAACGGGGTCGGCTTAGTATGGCTTCGTGATGGGGAGGATGGGCAGGCTGGGACGGAAAGCAACACGATCCTGATGAAGAGGGCTCAGGAAAACGGCCTCAGAGGATTGATTACTGTAAATTCTAGGCAGAACTGCGACGATTTGGTTGCCGGAGATTGTATCCCATATTCGAAATCTCTAGATATTACTCAGTTCGAGGAGAGGCCTTACGATATTGGCTTCGTGATGGTATCCAGAAGCGTCGGGGAGCAGATTTCAGAGCAGGTTGTAAATTCTGGCGGTATGCTTGGATTCCAAGTCGATGTAGATAACCAGAACAATGGGAACATACATGTTCCTTGCGGAATCCTAGAGGGGGAGACCGACCAATTGATTGTAATCGGCGCCCATCACGATACGGTGTATAATGGCCAAGGAGCAGTGGATAATACCGCAGGAACAGCAACTGTGATGGAGATAGCTAGGCAATTCGGAATTCTTCATTCGGAACTCGGTGATCCGAAGATGACGGTATACTTCTGCACTTGGGGTGGCGAAGAGGAAGGCCTGTGGGGTTCCAAGGAGTGGGTGGACAAGCATAGAGATGACCTTGCTGAAAACCTCAGATTGTACATCAATCTCGATATGAACCACGTTGATGCAGAGAGGAACTCAGGGGTTGTCCTCCAAGGCAATAGCATGACTGACGTTCGCCATATCAAAGGCCTAGTCGAAGAGTTCTCATCTTCCCACCCAGAGCTTTACGAAAAGTATAGTATTACGGTGAGAGAACTAGAGTCCGAGCAGATGCCCTACAATTCCGATCATGCCCCATTCGTTTACGAAGTACATCAAGAGGAGGGAGAGTTTGGGAAAGCAATGCTCTGCTATGGTTCTGGATCGTTGGAGTACCACACCTACTTGGACAACATGGACAGATTCAACGAAGAGAGCTTGGCTGTGTCCGGGATTATCTATGGGTCCCTAGTTAGGCACCTAGCGTGGAGCTAAGCGGAGCAGAAAGAGACAATCTCTTCGTAGTCCGGCTCAACTCCGGGGTTTTCAGCTACCCAACGATACTGAACAGTCCCCTCACTATCGATAATTATGACCACTCGATTGGCGCTGACGTAGCCATCAATACCTCCTAATCCGACAAATTTTGCATCATATGCCTCCACGACGTCTCTATCCAAATCAGAAAGAAGTTCGAATTCTAGGTTGTATCTTCTAGAGAACTCTGCATTAGCCCATGGGGAGTCAACACTTATTCCCAACACAGTTGCATTGCAGTCGTTTAGTTTGGCAAGATTTTCCTGGAATGAGCACATCTCTTTGTCACAAACGCCCGTAAAGGCTCCCGGATAAAATGCTAGAATCACTGTCTTTCCCTGATGTTCAGACAGTGTTACTGCTTCCTTGGAGGTATTCTTCAGTGTGAAATCGGGTGCCGCATCGCCTACTTTTACCATGTTGGGGCTACGGGGTCTGTAATTTGAAGATGCCTGGATTCACATTCTCTCTGGAACATTGATCCCCATAATTTCCAACCCCAGTTTCAGTTCTCTAGAGGTCACTTCACACAGAGCAAGACGTCTCTGAGAAATTTTTTCATTATCCTCCTTGAGGATTCCACAATTCTCGTAAAAGGAAGCAAAAGACGATGCTATGGAATGCAGGTGCTTGCAGAGCTTATGAGGGCTGAAAGTTGAAACTGAGTCATCTAAAATCGAAGGGAATTCCACTAGTCTTCTAGAAAGTAAAATCTCTTCATTCCTAAGGGTG
Organism: Methanobacteriota archaeon; assembly: GCA_029977385.1. Lineage (GTDB taxonomy): Archaea > Thermoplasmatota > Poseidoniia > Poseidoniales > Thalassarchaeaceae > UBA36. The sequence goes on along the minus strand of JAPOKZ010000013.1, from coordinate 23,779 downwards.
CTAAGCTCGCTTTCCATTAGAGATTCGAAGTTCGTTGTAAGAGATTCCCTATCGCCTCCCCACTTTCTGAAGATACTTGATATTCTGGCGTATGCGTATTGAAGATATGGAGCAGTATTTCCCTCGAAGGATAGCATCTTCTCCCAGTCGAAAACGTAATCCTTGGTCCTCTCGGTTGATAGGTCGGCGTACTTCACAGCGCCGATTCCCACCGCTCGTGCTACTTCTTCCCTTTCCTTGCCTAGTAAATCTGGGTTCTTTTCATCTATAGACTGCTCGGCACGCCTTATTGCTTCTTCAAGAAGGTCGTGAAGCTTTATCACCTCGCCCTCTCTACTCTTCAGAACCTTGCCGTCAGTATCCAAAACAGATCCGAAGTTTACGTGTACTGCTTGGTGATTATGACTCATGAAACCAGCTTTCTTTGCTACTTGGAATACCATCTCGAAATGCTGTTTCTGAGGAGTCCCTACGACATATAGGAATCCATCACAGCCTAGTCTCTCCACTCTGTCTATTATGCATGCCAGATCTGAGGTACTGTAGTTGTAACCACCATCTGCCTTCCTAATTATCATTGGGAGGGGTTCTCCATCTCGATTAAGCCAACCTCCTGGGAAAACGACATCTGCGCCATCGCTCTCCTCGAGGTCTCCCGATTCTCTGAGTCTTTCAACCACCTCTGGTAGCAGTTCTTGATAACTGGACTCGCCTCTAATATCGTCGTCGGTAAGCATGACCCCGAGCATAGAATAAACTTCGTTGAAATACCTCATTGACTCGTCCACTAGAATGCGCCACAAACGAAGGGTCTCAGCATCCCCTCCCTGTAGCATTACTACGCGGCTCCTGGAACGATTAGCGAATTCTTCATCCGAGACGAACTTTAATCTGGCCTGCTTGTAGAAGGAATCCAAGTCCCCCACTCCTAATTCGTTTGCAGCACGATCTTCCCCTAAATCTAGGAGATGCTCGATCAACATGCCGAATGGAGTACCCCAGTCTCCAACATGGTTCTCTCTAATGACAGTGTGCCCCTTGAACTCCAGCATCCTAACAATCGTGTCTCCGATAACCGTTGATCTAAGGTGTCCCACATGCATCTCTTTGGCGACATTCGGTGCAGAGTAGTCCACGGCGAAGGTTTTCTTCTCATCTACACTAACTCCTAGCCTGGGATCCGCAAGTAGTATCGATATTCGCTTCGACAGCCATTCTGGTTTGGCTGTAATATTAACGAAGCCGCTCATAGATGAAACGATAGCGAATGATTGCAAATCGGAAGCCACGAGTTCGGAAATCTGTTTGGCTATTTCCTGAGGTGCCTTTTTCAGAATTCCAGCTAGAGAGTGGCACGGAAGGGCCACGTCCCCATGGTCCTCCACAGTCGCCTTTCCTAGGAGGGGGAGCCATGTTGATTCGGGTACGTCGAGTGAATTCATGGCATTGGAGAAAATGGGTTTTAATTGGTTAATCAATTCCTTAATCCGAACCACCTCACGAAATTGCGTACCTCAGAAGAGCCGCTATGCCTCCGAATGCAGTGTTCAGAGTAGCCCCCTCTTCGGTATCGAGAGAAATTATTCGCACCTTTGCCGAGGTGTGGCCGGCCAAAACAGTCAGTTCATCTATCAATTCCATCGAGTTTTCCTCGTCTTCGAAGACTTTGTCTGACCCACATTCCGGACAATTCGGTGGTGCAGAGAATTTGTCATGTGATGTTTTCCAAGTATTCTTACCCTCTTTGCAAATCCATTGTACCCTTCTCTTTGTTACTGCCTCGGAAATCAAAAGGGTCTCTACTGCTCCTTGGTCTAGAGCTGAGCGAATCATCACTTCCCCATAAGTTGCCTTGGGATTTGCCTGCATCACCTCTTGCAGGAATCTATCAACTATAGTTCTCTCAACGTCTAACTCTATCTGATCCATTGTAGAGCCGGCGCGTTGGACCAATTCCCTCAATCCACTTTCGTTGGAGTAACCTACGTCGAAGAAGGGCTCTGCAATGAGTTTCTTGATTTCGTGGTGGAAATAGTCATTCTTCACTACGAAGTCCTTTGTTGCTCCCGGACCACCAATGATTATTCCCTTCAAGTCACTTACCATGGGAAGCCAGTAATTGCATGCTCTCTCTGAAGCTTTCTTGAAGAAGTTATGAGCGGCTTCTTCGATAAGGCGCTCGAATCTCTGTGCAGACTGTCCTCCTCTCCCGTGTTTTGAGGGTACCAGGGATGTTATGTGCTCCTGGAAATGCAGTCTTTTCCCGGATGCCAGCCCATAGGCGGCCTCGGACCTGTCAATTACGAACAACCCGTAAGAAGTTCGATCGATTAGCATCTCTTCTAACTGGCTAATCTCGAAGGTTGAGTCGCATCTGTATCTGAATGACGAAAATGGCTCAGGCGGATCGTCGATTACTGTGGATGTCAATTTTGTCTTGTTATTTCCCACGATGACGTGTCCAACGAAAATCGCAATTCCCCCTTCGCCCGGAGTCTTATACCTGTTGAGTGAGGAAATGGCTGACTCCAAGGCGTCCGTAACATGTTTCTTCGTTGATTTTGACTTGATATTAGCAGCCTGGCCCATCTCGTTTCCTAGTTGATGCCGAACATCGCTAATCATCTTCTCGGGAGGTATGACTACCGTGACTAGTTCTGTCCCCATGCCTTTCATCTCAGACAGTTCCTTGAGGCTCTTCTTTAGCCTTAGTCGGCGCTGCTGTAGTTCCAGATCCTCGGACATGCTCCTCCTCCGTGTTCAGCCACGAAGGGCGGCATTTCAACCCTTCAGCGCTACAAGAGCATACGTATTGAAAGGCAAGGTGCCAACCTATGGACGATGGCGGCGGTTGTTGTTGCTCTTGGCGGGAGTCTTTTGAGACCGGAAGTGGAGGAGCGTCACAAATGGCTCGAAGATATGGTTGGAGTGGTGAAGAATAGCGTAAGTTCTGGCGTTAAACTAGCATTAGTAGTTGGAGGAGGGGCTCCTGCACGGGAAGGCATAGATTTGGCTAGACCAGTAATCCACAACTTATCTCATCTTGATAGAATAGGGATTGCAGCTACCAGGCTGAATGCAACAATAGTCAGAGAAGCTATTGCAGAGGGAGGGGTCGAAGTTTCAGAGAATATTCCGAAAAGCATCGATGAGGCAGTAAATGAATTGTCAGATTTCCCAGTAGTTGTAATGGGGGGGACGGTCCCCGGACATACCACTGATGCAGTAGCAATCAGATTGGCAATACAATTCGAAGCCGACAAGTGCATAATTGCAACGAATGTTGCGAAGGTTCACTCTGAAGACCCAAGGAAGAATCCGGGTGCAGAATCCTTTGACAGATTGACCCTGGATGAATTACAAGAAATCGTAGGTCCACCTGATCATGCAGATGCGGGTTCTTCGAAGGTTGTTGACCCCATTGGAGTTGAGGAGGCTAGAGAAAATGGACTCCCCCTAGATGTCCTCGATGGAAGGGATCCTAGAAGAATATCCTCCTCGATAAATGGGGAAGATTTCGAAGGAACGATGGTGACTCCATAATGGCTAGTAGGAAGGATACGATACTGAAAGCCGCACAGAGGACGGCGAAACAGGCTCATTCTGCTGCGACCCAGAGGAGGAAACGGCCATCATCCAGAGTCAACGTGGACCCACATAGGCATTGCTCGGTTTGCTGGAAACCAATTTCTCTGGAAAGCGACCCCCCCATCTGCGGAGATGATGACTGCATTAGGATGTATGAAAGGAGGGAGAAGTCGAGAAAGCGTTTCTCTTTCATTATGTATCTCGGTATTGCTGTTTTCGTAGGAATGCTAGTAGTTCAGATATACATGGGGGCATCAGGTTGAACAGTGGAGATTTAGGAGTGAAGTTGCCATGATGGTCAGAATCCTCTCTCTGCTGCCAATGTTGTGTGGATTACTGTGCGCCTTGATTGTGGTTCTGAGCCTGTTTGGATACCAAGCTCCGACTACAAGTAGTGAGGCTCCAATTGTTCCGTGTTCCGACGGAGATGAGGGGTGCAATGTGGCGATGAATCTAGAGGACATGGAAGTTCCAACGGCATTCGCCCTACTTGATATTAAATTGGAGATAGAATGGAAAGAGCCTGAAAGAGGTTGGTTGGGAGTAGTAGATGCATCTGCGGCCGAAGAATGTCCTCCTGATTCGTCTACACGACTTACCCCCTGTACAGAGGAGGAGATAACGAAGTATCTCATAGTAGGAGGACCAGATAATGGTGGTTTGATGACATTCAGTTTGGAACCCGGAGAATACAGATTCGTAACGGGGGGATACGAGGGCTCTGGACTCTCCATGCAGGATGTAGACATGGACGCGAGTATTCACTTGGACAATTACGTCGAGATAGTTCTCGCCGCGACCTCTGCCCTTCTATTATTGGGGGCCGGAGAGATGGCTTTTCCCGTTCGAAACCTACTGAATCGCTTTAGTCGCTAAGTGTAAACTATACTCAGTATCGTTGAATAACCCCTTCTGATTGGGTCGAACATGCGCGTGACGAAGTGCCCAAATTGTGGTTCAGAGGTAGACGTTTCCGGGATATCCGCCTCATACGGGGGTCACAACTTCTATTGCGTAATCTGCGGCCACTCATGGCACGTCTAGATCGAAGTCCTCCCTAACTTCATCCTCTCTAGGCCAGTTCTCGGGAAGTTTCAGAGGGTCTTCCACCCTGTCAGCATCGATAATATCAATCAGATCAGAACGAAGTTCCTCCAGGCCGTGCCCTGTTACCGAACTTATCCTATGGTCGTCTGCAGAGTTTTCTTCTTCGGTTATATCACACTTGGATGAAACTAGTAGGACTCGTCTATCGGAGAGAAGTCCTCTCACCTCCATTAGGAGCCTCTCCTGCTCAGAAATAGGGGTTGTAGACTCGGAAGATCTGTCTATCAGGAATAGAAGCACATCACCTAGGTGCTCTAGGGCGGCAATGGCCTGCATCTCAATTTGGTTCCTCTCATCCATTGGTCGGTCCAGAAGTCCCGGCGTATCCACCATCTGGTATACCCTCCTCCGATGCGTGAAGTGACCCACGTGCAATTGCTTGGTGGTGAATGGGTAAGACGCAACTTGTGGCTCTCCGCTAGACAGAGCCCCGATAAGAGCCGATTTTCCAACATTTGGAGAGCCGGCTACCACGATACAGGGTTCGCTTGGATCGATGGAGGGTAGTTTTCTGAGGATGTTCCTGGCATCTCCTAGCCAAATGATCTGAGGCGAAATCTGATCAATTACAGAGGAAAGTCTTCCGTATGCATGCCTCCTTGCCTTGTGAAAACCATCGATGTCCCTCAATCTCAAGATCTTTGCTTGGGCCTCTCCTGAGATTCTCTGAGACCTCTCTGCAGCCCATTGCAGAGAGGCCAGATTTCTCTTGTAGTCATCACATCCTACTGCTGCGTCTACAAGAGATCGATCGAATTCTGTTAGTGCATTCAGGCTAGGCCACCTGTCAACGTACGAGTTCAGAGTCTTTGTGGCTACATCGCATGCAGATTGGACCATCCTGTTCATTTGCTTCCTAACTCTATGGTATTTGTCTGGATCCTCGACCAAATCAGCTTGACTGCTCGCCCTTCCGAATGCCTTGTCTAGAATTTCTTGAGGGTATAGAACTGTGGGAATTGACCTCCATTCGACTGACGCCATAGCATTGCCTCCATCGAGTCCGCCACGGTATTGCACTTCAATCATTATCAAAGAGCAAGAAAATCAGAAAAAGACCCGACCCGCTTGTTTTTCTATGACCTCCGGAACGTAGGCATATGTCGGACGCAGCGAGCAAGGACGGGGGTGGAGCCCTGCCACAGTGGGCCAAGAGTTTCTTCGAAGAATATGGTTCACCAGATCTTGGGGAATTGGGGGATGTTTTTCATGGCCCTCTTCTAGATAGGAAATATGGCCTTAGGAAAGATGACTTGGTCGAGGTTCTTCTTGACTGTAGGATGCTTCCTGAAGGAAGAGACCCGTGGATAAGAGGGATGATGGTAGGAGGGAGAAGTTCTTCCATCGATATCGTGGACGAAGAGGGGGAATTCAGATCAATATCACGCGAAGCTATTGTCGAAGTGAGGCTGGTAACACACCTCAGGAAGGCATACATCGAGGACGAAGAGCTCCTTAAGTTCGAGAAGGAAGATATGAAGAGGAGATCTGAGGTTCACGAGATGGCGGAGAAAACAAGTGAAGGTCACGGCAACAATCTGTCTTGGGGGTGAGAATTTGGATAATCTTTCAGACATGGAGTGCGTACCCTGCAAAGGTGGAGTGCCCCCCCTAAGTGATGAGGAGTCAGATGCTTTCCTTTCACAGATTCATGATGATTGGGAGGTCGTGAAGAACCATCACCTAACCCGAACATGGCCATTCCCGGACTTTGCTTCAGCACTGGAATTCATCAACAAATTAGGAGAAATATGTGAGCAGCAGAACCATCATGCTGACTTCGAACTGGGATGGGGCAGGGTTGTTTCTGTGATTTACACGCACAAGATTGACGCCCTCACTGAGTCTGACTTCGTGCTGGCGGCCAAGTTCGACACCATCCAAAGGTGAGAGGGATGGGGGGAATCCAGGAAGTACTGACTTCCAGACGTACGGTGTACAGGTACAAGAGCGAGGAAGTCCCCCTTCAGGTCCTCGAGAGTGCATTCGAGGCGGCTAGTAATGCGCCATGTCACAAGAACACTCATCCTTGGAAATTCTACGTCTTGGGCAAGGAATCCAGAGAATCGATAATTCCTGAAGTTGAGAGGTTGGCGAAGGAAAAGTCGAGAGATGGAGAAGATGTGGAATCCGGGATTTCAAAGGCTATTGAGAAGATATCGTCACCACCTTTGCTAATCTGTGTGACGAGCGCACGAAGCCCTCTAGATCCATTTAGGGAAGAAGAAGACTATGCTGCGACGGCATGCGCAATACACAACATGATACTATCCTTGTGGGACAACGGAGTCGGCTCACAGTGGAGTACAGGGGCGATAACTCGATCGGATGTCGCATATTCGGCAATCGAAGCATCCAGGAAGGAAGAGAGGATTGTAGGTTTCATCAAGGCGGGATATCCGGAAAGAATTCCATCAATTAGGAAAAAGGCTGTGGAGGAAATCAGAACTTATCTGCCTTAGGGTTGTTTCATTTTGAGAGAGGAGTTGGTTAATTGAAGAAGATAGTATATCCCAGAGCTGGTGGTGTCGAAACCATACAGATAGTGGAGGTGGACGACCCGTCTCCAGAAAAGGGAGAGGTTTGCGTTAGAGTTCACCGCGCGGGAGTGAACTTCGCAGAGCTGATGATGAGGCAGGGGCTGTATGGCTCCAGCCCCGACTACCCTTTCACTCCTGGATACGAAACAGCGGGTGAGGTGATAGGCGTTGGAGAGGGCGTTGATTCTCTCAACAAAGGTGACAGAGTCCTTGCTATGACTGGATTTGGGGGGTATGCAGAGAAGGTGTGCTTAGACGCAAGCAGAGCAATTAAGATTCCCGACTCTGTCTCATTCAATCAGGCAGCTGCAATTCCGGTAACATACGGGACCTCCTACCACATGCTGATCCACCTAGGAAGGCTAGTCCGAGGTGAAACTGTGCTGATTCATCATGCCGCTGGAGGAGTTGGGACTGCAGTTGCACAAATCTGCCAGTCACTAGGTGCATCCTTGGTAATAGGGACTGCTTCGCCACCAAAGAGGGAGTTTGTGGAGTCTTTGGGGATGAGATTCGTGGACAGAGATGAGGAGGATTTCGTAGATGTCTGCAGGGATTTGACAGGAGGAAAAGGAGTCCACCATGCAATCGATCCAGTCGGAGGTGACCATCTTCTACGCTCATACAAATCACTAAGGAATGGGGGCAAGTTGTACTACTTCGGAGCTTCTGCTGCTGTGAAGGGGAATAGAAGGTCAAGGATCTCTGAGTTTAGAATGTGGTGGGGGATGCCGAGATTCGATCCGCTGAAGATGATGTCTTCTAACAAGGCGGTTTTTGGAGTCCATATGGGGTTGCTAGAGGACGAGTCAGTTTTCAGGGGCCATCTTGATGCTCTCTCGAAAATGCTCAGTGAAGGGGAAATTGATCCGATTATTGATGGAGTATGGAGATTCGAGAATGTTGCCGAGGCACAGATGCACATTCATGATAGGAAAAACAAGGGAAAGGTTCTGCTGGACTTCTCTCCTCAGTGACTACAGTCGGACAGGCCGAGTTGCTCCGCAAGCTTGACACTTCAGAAGGGTAGTGCGATCCTCCCTAACGAACCGGGTATCAGGAGCCTTGCACTCCCCGCACAGAATGAAGGTCTTCACGTACGAGACAATCTTCTCCTTGATTCTCTTAGGAGGGACCTTGCCCTTCAGCATAATTCTGAATTGCTCTCTGCTACCAGATGTGCCAAGCTCGTTTAGCAGATATTGGAACACATGATTCGCGTCCCTATCCATGGAGTCAACAATCTCAGAGAAATTCCGCAGTATGGTCTGGCTACCTTCGATCATTATGTCTGGTTGTGGCATTGTCCACCTGGACCTCTCACTGATATCCTTAGGGATTCTCTCCCTAGCCCTCTCCAATAGTTCCTCGTAGTCGTGGTTGGTCACGGCCATGGGAGAATAGTGCGCCTTTTCACCTCACCGGGAGTTTTGGGAACGGTCAAGGACCTGTTCTGACTCGAACTGCTATGGGAGACGCACCAGTTGTCAAGGTCGCAAAGACCGATTCCCAAGCCAGAATGCCGACAAAAGGGAGCACGCATGCTGCTGGGTGGGACCTATACTGCTTGGAGGACACTGTGGTAAATTTTCGCTCTAGCGTAAAGCTGAGAACGGGTTTACGAGTAGCCATTCCGGAAGGTTACGAAGGGCAAGTAAGGGCTAGGTCTTCTCTTGGGTCAAAAGGCCTTATCCTCCCCCATAGCATTGGGACTATTGATGCAGACTACAGGGGCGAGCTCTTTGTTCTAATGACATGGATAGGGGAGGGCGAGTCGTACGAAGTAAAATCTGGAGAAAGAATAGCCCAACTGGTAATTGCTCCGATTCCAGAAGTAGAGTTTGCTGAAGTAGATGAGGAAGACCTCGGAGAAACGGAGAGGGGAGACGGTGGTTTCGGTAGCACCGGAAGATTCTGATAGTACGAAATTCAATATTTCCCATAGTTTAGTCCCGGTGGATTCATATCGCTCGAACGCTGGCGACGATTGATGCACCTAAGTGTAGATGAGTTGCGGACCAAGGTCGAGGAGTTCAGAGAAAGTGGACTGAACACCCAACAAATAGCGGATGAGTTGTCTTTGTCTCAAACCACTGTGCAATGGCTCTCTGCCAGTGACTACGAAGTGGGAGAAAAGCCCCTAGATGTGAAAGTTGGATGGAGGTCAATAGCTGTCAAGGGAGAAAGAATAGAGGTAGTCTCGTACATTTTCTGTGATATTATAGAAGAAATGGTGGGGGATGAGGTTGACACGATCGTTGGTCTAAGCATTAATGGGATAGCTTTCGCACAGTCAATATCCTCTACTATGGACCTGGAGATGTCAGTAGTTAGAAGCATCAACGAGGATGTCAGCGGGCACCTATCGCAGGTTTACGCAAGCGTTGAAGGAAAGAGGGTGGTTATCGTAGACGACGTATACTCCAGTGGGAGGACCATGAAGAAAACTGTGTCTGACCTAGAAGCTGCAGGCGCGGAGGTCAAGATGTGCATGGTCCTAGTCAACAAATCCTGGGACGATGATGTAGAAGGCGTTCCGCTTAGGGCTTTGATCAGAGCAGCGACGGTCTGAGGTGTCACATGCACTGGGCGGATTACACCGCACAAAGGCTCATGGAGCGAGGGACTGAACAAGTCTCTGCCTCTGGAATAACTCCTTCTGGCGAATTCCATATTGGCCATCTTAGGGAGATTCTATCCGCCGAGATGATTCATAGGGCCTGCCTAGATGCAGGTATGAGTTCGAAATACGTGTTCATTGTTGATTCTATGGATCCGCTCAGGAGGGTCTACGACTTCCTTTCCCCAGAATACGAAGAATACATCGGATGCCCCCTAGCATTCATTCCTGCTCCTGGAGATGACGGTAGTCCAGGGGACGGGAGCTTGACCTATGCTGACTATTTCCTCGCTCCGTTCCTTGATTCTCTAGAGCAAATAGGAGTCAGTCCAGAAGTGATAATGAATCATGAGACATACGAGGAGGGCCTATTCGCAGAATACATCGACTCGGCCATCACAAATAGAGAGGAGATAAGGGATATAATTCAGAAAATCTCAGGCAGAGAGTTGCCTGCTGAATGGTTTCCCTACAATCCGATGGGCTCGAACGGTAGTCTAGACGGAGTAGTGGTAACTGGGTACGAGAAGCCATACGTACATTGGGCAGATTCCTCTGGAAATCAGGGTAAATCGGATATCAGGAAGGCAGATGGCAAGATGCCTTGGAGAATTGATTGGGCGGCCAGATGGGCAATTCATGGGATAACCTGTGAGCCTGCAGGCAAAGACCACGGGGCGGCAGGAGGAAGTTATGATACGGGGATTCCGATATGCAGGTTGCTTGGTGGGGACCCTCCTGACAAAATTGTCTATGAGTGGATCCAACTGAAGGGAATGGGGCCCATGTCAAGCTCTTCTGGCATAACTATAGGGCCTATGGAAGCTCTATCTCTAGTCCCTCCGGAGATTCTCCGCTACGTCATTGCAAGAAGCAAGATCAATCGACACATTGAGTTCGATACCGGGAGTGCCCTGTTCCAGACTGCTGACGAGTACGAGAGGCTTGTTTCCAGCCCCAATCAAGATGAGGCGGGGATGAGTAAACGTCAATTGGTAGCGGCTGAGACTCAGCGAGGAGCGATCAGATTGAGTCAGGTTAATACTGGTACAGATCCAATTGACTCCGTCGGAGGAGTTTCTTTCAGACATCTGTCGATGCTAGCACAAATCAAATCTTCAGATGAAGATGTGTGGTCATCCCTGAATAGGTCTGGCCACATCCAAGGTGATCCGAGTGATTCACTTAGAGTCAGACTCACTAGGATGAGAAGCTGGATAGATGGGCCTCATTTCCCTGAAGATGCAAGGCTGGAGATTCGAAGTGAGATAGGCAACGATGCAAGAGAACATATGGGCAGTCAAGGCTTGTATTTCCTCGCATGTCTGGAAGAGCTACTATCTGAGTGCGAGTGGACGGATGAAGGAATCGCTAAGTCGATATCAGGGGCCTGCGATTCTTCTGGAGTCTCCAGAAAGGACGGTTTTGCATCCATATACTGGGCATTTATTGGAAGGGGCCACGGCCCTAAGGCCTCATCGCTACTCTTCGAAATGGATAGGGGAGAAGTTTTGTCCCTTCTTGGTGGAAGTTCATAGCTTGATTAGGAAACTATGAAACCGTAATTGTCTGGCGTGCGGATATGGCAGTTTACGAACTACTAATGAGGTCAATGGAAGAGAGGGACGCGGAGCATTACATCGAGGCATTGCACGATGATTACGAGTTCGTCCGGCACCAATCAGGAACAACGATGGATAAGGAGCAGGTCAGTCAGATGATGAGATCGATGATGGCAAATTCTGACGTAGCGATAGAACAATCCAGATGCATCTACGAAAACGATGACATACTTGTGGAGCACTCAATGATGGACTTCCCTGATGGAACTAGGGAAGCAGTGATGGCAGTACATACGATCAAAGATGGAAAAATTATCAGAACTGAGACTGGTGCAACTCTAATTCAGTGACTTGATCTCCAGAAGTCTAGGCTCGGGAATCCCTTCCAAGGCTTCCTTGATTGCTTCCACCTCCATCCTTGCTCCTGCCATAGTTGTAACGAACGGGATGTTTAGTTCGACTGCAAGTCTCCTCATCATGTTTCCATCGAGAACCGCCCCTCCAGTCGATCTTGGAGTATTGATAACAAGCTGAATCTTTCCTTGCCTCATCAGGTCCAGGGCATCTGGCGACCTTCCCTCAGCAATTCTGTAACAGGTTTCGACCTCGATCTCCCCCGCACTACGAAGAACTCTCGAGGTTCCCCTTGTAGCAAATATGGCGAATCCCATATCCTTCAGTTTCTCTGCAAGAGGAATCATCGAGTACTTGTCCTCGTCCTTTACTGTGATGTATACTCCGCCTTCAGTAGGAACGGGTATTTCTGTGGCCAATCTGGCCTTAAGGTAGGCTGCTGAGGCCCTAACGTGCGATCCCATGACCTCTCCAGTGGACTTCATCTCTGGACCCGGTGCCGGATCGAGCCCCCTTAGTTTGATGAATGGAAAAACCGGGGCCTTGACGCATACTGCGTCTGTCTGAGGCTCCGGGATATCTAGGTCGCATAGCCTCTCCCCGAGAGCTACCCTGGCTGCAATCCTAGCCAATGGTATTCCAGTTGATTTTGCGACGAAAGGGAACGTCCTGGATCCTCTCGGGTTGACCTCCAATACGTACAGGAGTCCATCATGAATTGCAAACTGTATGTTATAGCATCCACGAACTCCCAACTCCAGGCCAATTATCCGAGTCCATTCCTCTACCTGTTCCAGTATTTCATCGGGCACATTTTGCGGTGGGATGAAGCATGTAGAGTCTCCAGAATGGATTCCCGCCTCCTCCAGGTGCTCCATAATCGCGCCGATTAGCACTTCCTCACCATCACACACTGCGTCAACATCTAACTCCATTGCGTTACCCAGGTACTTGTCTATGAGTAGAGGACGATCAGAAGAAAGATACGCGTCTCTCATGTAGGACTCCAATTGCTTGTAATTAGCTAGTATCTCCATCCCCCTGCCCCCAAGTACGTATGATGGTCGGACAAGGACCGGATATCCGATTTCGTTTGCTGCATGCCTAACTCCTTCAGGAGTGGTTGCCGTTGCTCCGTCGGGCATCCTCAGTCCGCATCTAAGCGCGAATTCCTCGAATCTTTCCCTATCGCTGGCTTCATCAATGGACTCTGGCGATGTGCCCTCCATCGTTAGCTCTAGGCCCATGGTGGATAGATGAGGAAGCTCGTTAGCCAGTGGAAGTGCCAGATTTATGGCAGTCTGACCTCCGAACTGGAGAAGGATTCCATTGGCATCCTCACGAAGTAGGATCTCTGATACCGATTCTAATGTAAGCGGGTCGAAGTATAGCCTATCACTTGTATCAAAGTCCGTGGAAACTGTCTCCGGATTGTTGTTGATTATGATGGCCTCATGACCGAGATCTTGTATTGCACCAGCAGCATGAACACAGCCATAATCGAATTCTATGCCCTGTCCGATTCTTATTGGCCCCGATCCGACAACTGCGATCTTCTGCTTTACTGACGAGGATAGGCCTGGAACGTAGTCGACCCCTGATTCAGCGGAGCCACCTTCGTAGGTAGAGTAGTAATAAGGCGTGACTGCTGCAAATTCGGCAGCACAAGAGTCGACCATTCTGTAACGAGGATGAATCCGTAACTCGTGTCTCCTCATCCTGATGGCTGTCTCGTCTTGACCGGTTGGGAGATTCTTGAATCCGGATTCTGGGAATCCGCATAGAGCGTCTGCAATGTGTAGATCTGTGAATCCTGCTCCCTTCCAGGACCGCATCTCCGAATCTGGAACCCCGGCTGGCCTCATTCCAATCTCTCCTGCAGCCCTAATCTCGGTCTCTATTGCAGCGAGTTTCTCGAACCTCCTGAGGAACCAACGGGTTATCCCGCCAGTAAGGTCTCTAACGTCCTCTATCGAGTAACCCCTTCGGAATGCCTCGATTACCGCGCCCATCCTTCTGTCAGTAGGGATCCTGAGCCAGTCTTCCAGTAATGCAGTAGGCAACTTCTCAGAGGCCCTCTCATCCATAGTCTCACCATCAGAGGCATCAGACATCGTAAGTGGCCTAGGATGGGGCTTTCCATACTCTAGACTAGCCCATGCCTTCAGACACGCTTCCTCGAAAGAACGTCCGATTGCCATCACCTCTCCTGTAGACTTCATGGAGGTGCCAATTTTCCTATCTGCAGTTCTGAACTTATCGAACGGCCAACGGGGGATCTTGACCACACAGTAGTCTAGTGTAGGTTCGAATGCAGCAGTGGTGCCCTCGCCAGTGATTGGGTTTGGTAACTCGTCCAAGGTGTATCCGACTGCGATCAGTGCGGCCATCCTTGCTATCGGATAGCCTGTAGCCTTAGATGCTAGAGCAGAAGATCTGGATACTCGGGGGTTTACCTCGATTACTCGATAATCTCCGGTAGACTGCTCAACTGCGAACTGTACATTACATCCACCCTTAATGTTCAATCTTCTGATTAACTTCAGGGCAGCATCCCTCAGCCCCTGGTGATCGCTGTCCGAAAGCGTCTGCTGTGGTGCGACCACTATTGATTCGCCAGTATGGACGCCCATTGGGTCAATATTCTCCATCGTACACACGATAATCGCATTATCCGAACCATCCCTCATCACCTCATACTCATGTTCCTGCCATCCAAGGATGCTCTCCTCGATTAGCACCTGTCCTATTGCAGAGTGCAAAATACCCTGGCTAGCAATCTCCACTAATTCGCCCATGTTGAAAGCGGTTCCACCGCCCAATCCACCTAGTGTGAAGGCGGGTCTGATAAGCAGTGGGAAAGAGCCTAATTCTTCTGCTGCAGCTATGACCTCCTCAATGGAGTCACATGCCAGAGCCTTGCAAACTGGAAGATCAATCTCCTCGCAGACCTTCTTGAACAGGTCCCTGTCTTCTGCCTCGTCAATAGCTGCGAGATTGCAACCGATCAACTCAACTCCTAACTCATCTAGAGTTCCGTCCTTGGCTAGTGCAGATGCTATGTTTAGGGCTGTCTGACCCCCCATGCCAGCAAGTAGGGCATCAGGCTTCTCCGATTCCATTATTCTCTTGACCACCTCTGGCAGCAGAGGTTCGATGTAAATCCTGTCTGCCATCTCGGGGTCATTCTGGATAGTTGCCGGATTGGAATTGACCAGGATTACTTCGTAACCATCTGAGCGGAGGGCTCGACAGGCCTGAGAACCCGAGAAATCGAACTCTGCAGCCTGGCCTATCCTTATGGGTCCGCTACCGAGAATCAGAATTCTCTTCAAATCGTCACGGCGAGGCATCAGGCACCGCCATCCTTGGTTACGATCTCTGCCTCTGCCTCGCTCAGTTGCTCTGATACCATGTTCTGGAATCTATCGAAAAGTGAGGATGCGTCATGGGGTCCGGGGCAGGCCTCGGGATGGAACTGAATTGTGAATGCTGGTTTGTCTAGAAGATCCAGGCCCTCGACAGTCCCATCATTGGAGTTAACGTGTCTAACTTTGAATTCCGCCCCTAGAACATTGTCAGTCTCCTCTGAGCATGCGCCGCTTGGATGCGGTGCAAGCATACCTTGGATTGGGTCCTCTACAGCGAAACCATGATTTTGACTAGTGATGTAGACCCTTCTGGTTTCTAGATCCATGACTGGTTGATTGGAACCCCTATGCCCATAACGTAGCTTGTAAGTCCTCAGTCCGGCAGCCAGTCCCATCAGTTGATGACCGAGACAAATTCCCATCACCGGCATGTCTTGTCGAACTGCCGCGGCTAGAGTCTTGCGGGCATCGGTAGCTGCACCCGGATGAGCCGGATCTCCAGGGCCGTTTGAGGCGAAAAGAGCGTCGGGAGACCAGTCTCTGTACATTTCATCGAGGGTCATGCTTGCTGGGCACCACAGCACCTCGAATCTTCTACACAATTCTCTTAGGATGTTGTGCTTAACCCCGCAATCAATAGCAGCTAGACGAGGTAGCTTTTGCCCGTTTTCATCTGTCGCTCCTGGATTCAGTAGTCTTGGTTCGTCACAAGTTACCTCTGCAACAAGATCATCGGCATCAGGGGGAGTCATCTCCCGAAGAATGGTCTCCATCTCATCGGCTCTTTCTGCCGGACCGAAAACGCATAGCAAGGTACCGTGCTCCCTGACCCTGCGCGTGAGTGCCCTGGTATCGATTCCTTCGATTCCGGGTATGTTGTGCGCCACGAGTAGATCGTGAACGCTACCAATTGAGTCCCTATGATCCGGGAAGGTCATATGCTGCTTGCATACTACGCCACGAGGATGAACTGAGGATGACTCGGAGACGCCGGGATGGACTCCATAGTTTCCAAGAAGAGGATATGTGAAAGTCAGCACCTGGCCCGCGAATGATGGATCCGTGAGACTCTCCTGGTATCCGCACATCCCTGTTGTGAATACTAGTTCCCCCTCTGCTATTTCTTCAGAGCCGAACAGAGTCCCCTCGAAGCGAGTGCCGTCAGCCAGGAGTAGTACCCCCTTCGAGCCGCTTGGCTGTTCTGGGACAGATGATTGGAGGAGTGGATCGGCGGCATCCGGGAAGGTGGGTGGATTTTCTACGCCATGAATTCCAGCCCCGGGACAGAAGCCCCCGCGCGCTGAACTCTTCGACATCAGCAACGCTGCCCAAGTACGATTCTTAATGGTTGACAGGAATAAGAGAAGTTTGGCTACCCAATTTCACTCTTCACAGTCATTGATTACGACCTTTCCCGTAGCCGACGGGAGCACTTGGATCTGTGCTCCTTCGAATTTGGATTTTGAATCGATAGGGCCCAGCCAAGAGTTCAGGAATACCGCTAGTGCGGCTACTTCAGAGTGGGGTTGGTTTCCTACGGAGATATTGTGATCCGCCATGTGGAATACCTCAGAGGGGACCTTGGTCCCCCCCACCACTACAACAGCTGGCTTGTCAGTAGGGATTGAGGGGGTCGCTTCCCTCCAAGCCTCGCCATACATCGTCAGATGTACTATCGTTGCTTCACCGGACTTGGAGATGCCTCGGAGCCATGAAAGTGGGCTCTCTTCGAATCTGCTCTCGAATTTCCCACCAAACCTTTCAGTAACAGAATCCCATGTCTCCAGAGCTGATGGATCTCTATCTCCGGAGAGAACTACCTCGTCTGCACCGAATGCCCTAGCTGTAAGCCCCAAATGGGATGTGATTCTCTTATCCCTATCTCGACGGTGTCCTAGTCTGAGAACGGATAGCCTAGGAGGGGCATCGCGGTCCATGGCTCATGCGTACGGGGGTGACTCATCAGCATGACCCTCTACAGGGTCGCTTCCAGTAGAGGGGAAAACTTCGACCCCCATGTTCAACATGCTCGCCCTGACCCACTGCAGCAGTAGTGCATCGAACATCATGTGAGATGCAAAACCGACCATGACTGCAAGGACCAGGACCCTTCCGGTTGCGAACAACGCATCCCCCTCCAAGTCTCCGAAGTGCATCATTGCAGGTTCTAGAATGTAGAATACTGCTAGAACTCCAAGACCCCCGCCAATGAGATTCATTGTAGCATTCCCTCTCTCCCTACCTATCCCTGTGAAAAGTGTGGCAACAATGATCAGAAGAGGGACGATCAGACTTACTGTTCCGAAGTCGAATGACCCAAGCGTAGAGTTGGGTATCATGGAGTCATTCACTTGGTCTGATCCTTCGCTAATTGCTATCCACCACCACAATGCGCTTGAAATGAATAGGGCCCCGGATGTCCTTGCACGTTCTGTAATCATGTCCCTAACATGGTGAGCGTCACGAGGCTTCAGCCTCTGGACAATGGAGTCCAGAATGAATAGAGTCTCAGGATCGTGGGATTCGACAGAGTCCACTGTTGACTGAGGCTCAGAGGCCTCTAGAGAAGCATCCTCTCCCAGAACCATCGCTCGATTGCCCCTCCGTCACATCATAAAGCAATCGTCGTTTGCGAGTCCTATATGGCCGACTGGCGACCCATGCTAAATCGCCGAGAAGATGGTTTTCCGCGTATTATGGGGGTGGTCAACGTCACTCCAGACTCGTTTCATCCAACTTCCAGATCCTCCGACAGAAATCTTGCAGCCGAGGCCGCTGTCAGGATGGTTTCTGAAGGTGCGGAATGGATCGATGTCGGTGGGGAGTCCACCAGGCCCGGGGCCAGCGCTGTTTCGGTGGAGGAAGAAATATCCAGGGTCATCCCCGCAATAGAAGATATCAGGGCGCGACTCCCCGATGTCTGTATATCCGTTGATACCAGAAGATCGGAGGTGGCAATACAGGCCCTCAATTCAGGAGCCGACATGGTAAATGATGTATCGGCAATGAGCGATCCAGAAATGCTGAGTGTGGTTTCTGGGTATGATTGTCCCGTTTGCATTATGCACATGCAAGGTTTGCCGGAGAATATGCAGGATGACCCCAGATACCATGACGTTGTTGGCGAGGTTAGGGGGCACTTGGGCAAGGTTGCCGGATTGCTGATGGATGAAGGGGTGAAACCGAACCAAATCATTGCAGATCCGGGGATTGGTTTCGGTAAGACCCTGGAACACAACCTAGCCCTGCTATCTTCTGGAAGATCAATAGTCCCGGACGAGAGGATGGGTCTGATGTGGGGGGTTAGCAGAAAGAGCATGTTCCTTGACCTCCTCGGAAGGGAGGACAGCGAAGACCGTTTAGCAGGGACTCTTGGTGTTGCTGCAATTTCTCCTGAGAAGGAAGTGGACATCCTCCGGGTTCACGATGTGGCGGAGCACGCGGACTCATTCGCAGCCATGAAGGCAGTACGGTGATTCGATGAATGTCAACAATATCGTCGAGATTGATGAGAGGCTGAGGATCTTAGGGACCGCGCATGTCAGTAGCGAGTCGGTGGAACTGGTTCGAAAGCAAATAGAAGAATGGGGTCCTGACCTTGTTGCAGTAGAGCTTTGTCCTTCGAGGATGGCAGCATTGACCGAGCCCGAATCGCTAGATTCGGAGGACCTCCTGAAGATAATCAAGGAGGGTCGATCGGCCATGATACTCCTACAATCGGCACTCGCCGCCCAACAGAGAAAGATGGGCATTTCTTCTGGAGAGAAGCCTGGGGCGGAACTCCTAGCCGCGGTAAACGCAGCAAAAGAGTCGAATATCCCAGTTGAAATGATCGACAGGGATGTTGTAATCACGCTAAGAAGGGCATGGAGGAAGATGGGCATGGTAGAGAAATGGCGGATTCTAAATGCACTCCTTTGGGAGGAAGACGATGAAGAGGTGTCCATAGACGAGGTCCTAGAGAACTCCGATCTCCTAAGTAGTATGATGGAGGAGGCCAGAGAGGTGGCCCCCAGGGCAGGAGAGGTCCTCATAGACGAGAGGGATTCATTCCTTGCTGGTAGGATACAACAGATAAGAGGGAAGGGAAAGGTACTGGCTGTTATCGGGGCAGGTCATCTCAGTGGCGTTGTCCAAAACCTTGGCGAGCCGACAATGGAAATCACCTCGAGACTGGCTGAGCTATCCAAGGAGCCCCCCAAGTCTGTTTGGCCGATGATGCTGATGGCAGCCATTCCGGTCTTCCTGATAGGGGCAGTTGGATGGATGGCCTACAATGGGGATATGGAAGAAATCAAGCAGACGGCGCAAACTTGGCTCCTCCTGAATGCCTTGCTCGCTGGACTGGGAGTACTGATCGCAAGGGGCCATCCTCTCTCGATACTAGTTGGCGCTGTAGCATCTCCCATCACCTCTCTAAATCCTACCTTGGCCGCCGGCTGGTTCGCGGGATACACCCAGTTGAAGGTGGCCTCTCCTACAGGAAAGGACGCGCAGGACTTCCTCAAGCTGGATGAGACCTCTCTGTTCTGGAAAAACAGAGTTGGGAGGGTGCTTCTGGTGACGGCACTGGGAAACGTTGGCTCGATGGCTGGGGCATGGCTGGCTGGGGCATCTATTCTGGGTATTCTAATTAGCTGACACGAATCATTTTGCGTCGAACCCCTTGCCGGTGTCAGTGGTGAACTACGGATTCGTGATCAACAACCAGACTTGCATAGGATGTCACGCTTGTACCGTGGCATGCAAGTCAGAGCATGACGTTCCGATAGGAGTCAATAGGACCCACGTCAAGTACATCGAGAAAGGGACCTACCCCGATTCCACAAGGGAGTTCACCGTCCACAGATGCAATCACTGCGAGGACTCTCCATGCACGAAGATTTGCCCTACGACCGCTCTGTTCACCAGAAGTGACGGGATAGTGGACTTCGATGACGATCGGTGCATCGGTTGCAAGTCTTGCATGCAGGCCTGTCCCTACGATGCACTCTACATCGACCCAAACAAGGGGACGGCTGCTAAGTGCAACTACTGCGCCCATAGGATAGAACACTCTTACGAACCAGCATGCGTGATTGTCTGCCCCACGGAGTCCATAGTCTCCGGAGACCTAAGCGACCCGGAGTCCGCAATCTCTCAGCTAGTTGCCACACACAACACCACCGTCAGGAAGCCCGAGTCCGGTGCAGAGCCCAACCTCTACTACATCGATGCTAGTGAGGAGATGCTGGATCCTAAGGCAACGGAGCTGACCGGTTCAGGAATGTGGACCGAGCAGGCATTCGGAGTAGGGCACTTCGCGAAGTACGCCGAGAGTAGGTTGGGAGAGGCGGACACCACCTCAATGATAGTTCAGCTGGCACTCGAGAAGAAGGCGAGGAGCTCCGCCCCTCGTGACCAAGCCATAATCAAGGACGTGATGGAGAGGCTAGCCGATGAGTCGGGATCTGCGAAGAGGAGTTATGATCAGCCTAGCAAGGGGGTCCTCTGGGGGTGGGAGGTCTCTGCCTACATCTGGACCAAGGGTATCGCTGCTGGCACTTACGTTGTGGCCATGCTTGCAATGCTATCGGGCATGGTCGAGATGAGTGATCAGCTCTGGGCCATGACCCTAGGCGTCGGCATAGTATTCCTGGCGCTCACTGGGCTTCTACTGGTGATCGACCTGGACAGGCCAGAGAGGTTCCTATACGTCATGCTGAGGCCGAATTGGGACTCTTGGCTGGTAAAGGGCGCCTACGTACTATCGGGTTATGGTGGCGTACTTGCCCTCAGCACAGGAGTTCTGCTCCTAGACCTGGATAGGTCGATACTGAGTTATCTGGCAATCGCCGGGGTCCCACTGGCACTCCTAACCGGAGTCTACACCGCATGGCTACTTGGACAGGCCAAAGCTAGATCGTGGTCTGAAGACTCACTGCTTCCTGCCAAGTTCCTCGTGGAGACCCTAGTAATCGGGGCTGCGGTTTTCTTCCCCATGGCCTTCATGCACCCACTCACAGTCCTAGTCGGGGTAGCGATTCTAGCCGGGGTCCTCGTCCATGACAACAGGCTGGTAGTCAAGCCGCAGATGGAGCCGTTGCTGTGAGGTGTTCTAATGGGTAAGACATTCATCGAGGATATCGCACAGAGATTGAGGATAATCCCCAACCTGGATAGGGAGAAGTCCAGCGGGGCGAAGGCTCCTCTGAAGTCCTTCCCTGAGCCCGAGGATTGGCACGATCACGTAGAGTTAGATGCTAACGAGTGGCCTAAGATTGTCGAGAAGCGCTACTCACTAGTCCCGACGACATGCTTCAACTGCGAGTCTGCATGCGGCCTTCTTGCCTACGTGGACAAGGACTCTGGGCAGGTCTCAAAATTCGAGGGGAACCCCCATCACCCAGGGAGTAGGGGCCGGAACTGCGCCAAGGGGCCGGCAACCATCAACCAGATCAACGACACCGAGAGGATCCTCCATCCGATGAAGAGAGTAGGGCCCAGAGGAGAGGGCGGTTGGGAGAGGGTTTCCTGGGACCAGGCCCTAGATGAGATCTCGACCAAGATCAGAGACTCTCTCAAGACCGGGGCCAAGGACAGGGTAGTCTACCACGTGGGGCGCCCGGGTCACGAGGGATATACCAACAGAATCCTGAAGGCATGGGGCGTTGATGGGCATAACAGTCACACCAACATCTGCTCTGCAGGAGCGAGGACAGGGTACGCTCTATGGCACCGCCATGACCGACCCTCTCCCGACCACGCCAACGCCAAGGTGATCCTCCTAACCTCCTCCCACCTTGAAACTGGGCACTACTTCAATCCGCATGCCCAGAGGATTCTGGAGGGGATGATGGACGGTGCCAAGCTGGTAGTGATCGACCCCCGCCTTTCCAACACTGCGGCAATGGCGGACCACTGGGTCCCGACGTGGCCCGGATCGGAGTCAGCCCTTTTCCTCTCGTGGGCCAGCATGATCCTAGAGAGGGACCTATTCGACAGAGACTTCGTCGAGAACTGGGTCAACTGGGAGGAGTGGCTGCAGGCTGATTACCCAGATGAGGAGAGGTCCTTCGAGAGATTCATCGAACTGCTGAAGGAAGAGTACTCCCAGTACACTCCAGAGTTCGCAGCTAAGGAATGCAGGATACCGGTGGAGCAGGTGATTGAGGTTGGCGAGATAGTGGCAAATGCCGGTAGCCGCCTAGCCACCCACGTCTGGAGGGCGGCTGCGATAGGCAACCTAGGCGGGTGGCAGGTCAGCAGGACCCTGCACCTCCTGAACGTCCTGACTGGTAGTGTTGGAACCGAGGGGGGGACTTCACCAAACTCCTGGTCCAAGTTCAAGCCCGAGCTGTTCGACGTGCCTCCCGACCCGGACGGATGGAACGAGCTTCACTTCCCTCCCGAGTATACACTCTCGCACTACGAGATGAGTCACATACTGCCGCACCTAATCAAGGACGGGAGGGGCTCTATGGACGTCTACTTCACCAGGGTGTTCAACCCGGTGTGGACCTACCCGGACGGATTCTCCTGGATCGAGATGCTGCAGAATGAGGATTCGGTGGGGTGCCACATCGCTCTGACGCCAACCTGGAACGAGACGGCCTTCTTCGCGGACTACGTCCTGCCAATGGGGCATGCCTCCGAGAGGCACGACGTGAACTCCTATGCCACGAGCTCTGGCAAGTGGGTGGCCTTCAGGCAGCCGGTCCTTCGAGAGTTCGCTCGCAGGGAGGGGAGGGAGGTCGAGTTCACCCACGAGGTCAATCCCGGTGAAGTCTGGGAGGAGGACGAGTTCTGGAACGAGCTATCTTGGAGGATCGATGATGGCACCATGGGGATCAGGGAGCACTTCATGAGCCCATACAGGGAGGGCGAGAGGATCACTATCGACGAGTACTACCAGTATATGTTCGAGCGGGTACCAGGCCTCCCCGAGGCCGCGGAGGCCGAGGGCACTGACGCTCTTGGTTACATGAGGAAGCACGGTGCCTTCCAGATTGAGGAGGAGACCTACAACAAGCATGAGAAGGACGGTTGGCCGACCCCCAGCGGCAAGCAGGAAATATACTCCAAGAGCATGGTGGAGTTCGGCTACCCAGAGCACTCCATCCCCCACTATAGGGTGATGAGTCACGTCCATCCTGACAATCTGCAGGGAGAGGACGAGTACTGCCTGCTCCCCAACTTCAGACTCCCTCAGCACATCCATTCGAGATCGGCCAACGCCAAGTGGCTGGCAGAAATCGCCCACAGGAACCCCCTGTGGGTCCATCCCAGCGATGCGGCCAAACTCGGGGTCGGCGAGGGAGACCTACTGAAGGTGGAGACCGAGATAGGCTGGTTCATCGACAAGGTCTGGGTCACCGAGGGAATTAAGCCAGGGATAATCGGCTGCTCGCACCATATCGGGAGATGGAGGAGAAAGCAGGACTCAGGGAATCGGTACATGACCAACGAGGTCGAGATCGAGGATTTGGGAGATGGGAAGATGAGGATGAGGACGGTATCGGGAGTGCGTCCCTGGGAGTCTGACGACCCCGACACCAACAGGGTCTGGTGGAGGGACGGGGGGGTGCATCAGAACATCACTCATGCAGTGCAGCCCGACCCCATTAGCGGAGCCCACTGCTGGCTCCAGAAGGTCAG
>JAPOKZ010000036.1:0-10929 GCA_029977385.1 Methanobacteriota archaeon | reverse complement strand
GCACTAGCTGCCGGGATGGCTTGCACGATTTCCGGGTATTTCCTGATGGTTCAAATGATGGACAGGTTCGGACTTACCACGTAGGTGAAGGCATGTCGGTCCTCAACGTCGCTCTGATCGGTTCGGATGAGTTCGCCAGGAGTCTTGGGAAGAAGGGAGACTCCCGGGACATCGATTCCTACGTCCACAAGGAGAGTAAGGATGGGGTAGTCAGGGTCCTTTCCCTCCTCAGGCCACTGAAGCACCCGGAGAGCATCAGACCGCTGCTCAGCGTACTCGATGTCGCCAAGGCCGGATTGCTGGAGATAGGAGCATTGGATGCTCCGGTGGGAGAGGCAATGGTAGCTCTTGGGTGCAGTGGAATCTCGAAAGGCAGAGCGATTATCGCTCCCAGGGATGGGGAGTGGATCGACCCAGGGCAGGTGAGAGTGATGCTGGACCAGGCAGGTCTCGCTGGCTGGGCGATAATGGAGGGAGAGGTTGACGAGCACGAGATCAGGGAGTGGCTGTTTGAGGTACAAGACGAGTTGTCACAGTCCACTGGAGATGTCTCATCCTCCTCGCTGATTCTCCCTGTGGACCAGCACTTCAACGTCAAGGGGGTGGGCCTTGTGGCCATCGGTTACGTCCAGTCCGGAAGCCTGTCCAAGCATGACGAGGTCGAGGTGCTGCCCGCCTCGGATGTGGGCGTGGTTAGGTCCCTCCAGGTGATGGATGACGACGTGGAGGTGGCTCATTCTGGAGACAGGGTGGGCGTGGCTCTCAGAAATCTGAGAGAGCAGTCCCTCCACAGGGGCTGCATGATCTGCGTTCCGGGGGATGGTGCCCTTGTTGGTCATGAGTCATCCACATTCGACTTGGATCCGGCCCCCTTCCAGAGGAAGGAGCTCTCTGTCGGGGATGTAGTTCATGCGGCCTCCGACCTCCAGTTCACAGTCGGTAGGGTCTCTGGCTTGGAAGGCAGTTCGGTGGTGGTTGACTGGGACTCCCCCCTCTGGATCAGAGGGGATGGGAGCTCGAGGATTCTCATCGTGCAGTTGGACGCTGTGCCGATGAGGGTGATGGGCAGGGCCAGTAACATCCAGAAGACGGGTTAGATCGCCGTGACCTCGTTGAGTGAGGCCAACCCTTCTAGGTACTCGGAAACCATCCTCCCCAGTTTCCTCTGATCCCCCTCCCCGTGTAGGTCGACCCTCATCGCAGAGGCGCCCGGGAGGCCCTTGGTGAATGAGACTGCGTGCCTCTTCAGGTTCTTGTTCCGACTGTCAGAGTAGATGTCCTCGCAAAGCTCCAGGTACCTGTTCCAGCACCAGTGCCTAGCAATCGCATCTCCGCCTTCCCCCCATGGGGGCGGACCGGTTACCCACCCTAGGTCTCGCTTGATCTCGTAGAAGATGGTCGGTCGTCCGATTGCGCCTCTCCCGATCATTAGTCCGCTGGCTCCGGTTGCCTCGAGGCATGCGGATGCGGTCGATGAGTCGATGACATCGCCGTTGGCGATAACTGGTATGGAGACGGCCTCGGATATCTCTCGTATCTGCTCCCAGTCTGCCTCCCCCGAGTATCTCTGCCTCAGGGTCCGGCCATGGACGCATACCCTCTGAACGCCTTCCTCCTCCAGCCTCTCGCAAATCTCCAGGGCGGTGTTTTCCCCGCTTCCCGTACCCAGCCTCATCTTGACGGTGATTGGGACGTCGGTCGCCTCTATGCAGGCCCTGACCATACTCACGACCCTGTCGGGGTCCCTCAGTAGGGCTGCACCGGCGTCGTTCTTGCAGACCTTGGGAGCAGGGCACCCGAAGTTGATGTCTATCACGTCCGCTCGATCCTGGAGCATCTCCACGGTCTGGACCATCTCTTCGGTGATTCCCCCGAAGATCTGTGGGATGAACGGCGACTCCCTGGGGTCGCTCTCGACCTTGAGCCACGAGTACGTGTTCCTCCTGGTCAGCCCGGATGCTGCGGTGAACTCTGTCACCGTCACGTCCGCCCCGCATTCCCTTGCCAGGATCCTGTAAGCCAGATCGGTCACACCCGCCATTGGGGCCAGGAAAAGCGGTGGGAACTGGTCTTCCATTGGGAGCGCGAGGCATCGATTGCCTTTGAGCCCGTCGAACTCAGAAGGTGGATTCCCAGTCGTCTACGTTCTCGGCGAGCTCGAACTCTAGGTCTGACTTCAGCGTGCCCTTGGCCTTCAGCATCTCGCGTGCAAGCAGCCAGTAGACTAGGGCCAGCGATCTGCGGCCCTTGTTGTTGGCGGGAAGGGCCAGGTCTACGTTCCTGAGTCTGTTGTTTGCATCGCATATGGCAACCACCGGGAGTCCGGACTTGACCGCCTCCGATAGGGCCTGGGCGTCTGCTGCTGGATCCGTCACCATGATCACCTCTGGCTCGATGTAAGTCCTGAGACGTGGGTTAGTCAGGGTCCCAGGGATGAATCGGCCCACTATCTGCTTCGCGCCGATCGCCTGTGCGAACTTCCTCGCAGGCCTCTGTCCGTACTGCCTTGCGCTGACGACAAGGATCCTGCTAGGATCGTAGTGGGAGAGGAAATTGGAGACCACGCGAATCCTCTCGTCGGTCTTGTTGACGTCGATGATGTGCAGGCCGCTACTGTCCTGGTGCATGGTGTCTAGGAACTGCTTCATGTCCGCAGACTTCTGGTTCGTACCGATGTGTACTGCGTGCCTCTCGTAAACATCTGGCGACACGAGTGGAGTTGTGGTTTCCGACATTCGGTTTCCTCAGCAGCGCGGCCACCTGCCTTTGGTTGATAAGCGCTACGCACGGCGATTAGCGCGCATAATCTCAGTTCTCGAGCTCTGAGAGGAATGTGCACTCCTTCTCGCCGTCTTCGTAGACTTCGTGGGAGCTCGGGAAGTGGACGCATGGCTTGGTTATGGTCGCATACAGTTCGAATGAGTCATGGAAGGATAGTTGCTCGACCGGCGTGGTAATCCCCCAGCCCCTCGCTTCGACCTCCAAAATCCAAGTCCCCTCAATGAAGTCCATCTGCCAGTCATAGGGGGACTGGAAGTCCTGGGTCGCCCTGACCTCCCAGAACGGGTTGCCCCCGGATTCCTTGGCCCCGGGCTCCCATAGCTTGGCCTCCACGTACCTGACCTGGTTGGTCTCGTTCCCGATCAGGTCCTCTAGGGTGCTGGAGTACGGGAACTGCGCTCTGAAGTTGATGCTGAGTGACGAGACCGTCTCGTCGAAGACGATCGTTGTCTCATTCTCGTAGAGCACCGAGTCGAGCTCCGTGCCTGTCTCGAATGTCTCGGTCCAACCGATTGTGACATCCTGGTTGATCTGCTCTGGAGGGTCTCTCCAGCTCTCCATTATCTCACGTTGAATGGAAAGTGCCAGGCAGCCGCTGCTCATCATCGAGAGCATCAGCAGAGCGCACAGGGAGAGCGCTGTCCGAGATGCGGCCATTGAACTGCCCGGGCGCTACTACGTATTCAACTCGTGTGTTAAGTGGTGCCTCTCGGTACTCATAGGGTACGTCAACGCCGTGGCTCGGTCACCCTTTGTCGTCATTGAGGCAACTAAGCGTGTTGGGTTCCGGAAATGAATGTTCCAGTCAGGGAGTCTTCTCCGCCTTCCTAGAAGCCCATGCCGCCCATGCCGCCCATGCCGCCCATGCCGCCACCCATGTCGGGCATTGCTGGGGCTGCTTCCTTGAGCTCTGGGTCGTCGGCGATCAGGGTCTCTGTGGTAAGGACCAGTCCTGCGATGGAGCCGGCTGACTCCAGAGCGTTCCTGGTGACCTTTGCGGGGTCAAGGATTCCGGATTCGACCATGTTCACGTACTCTCCTGTGCGTGCGTTGTAGCCGAAGTTCTCGTCGTCGTTCTCCAGTATCTTGGCTATCACTTCGTCGCCATCGGCCCCTGCGTTGGCAGAGATCTGCCTGGTGGGCGCTGCGAGCGCGTCGTAGACGAGGTTGATGCCTATCGCACGGTCTCCATCGGAGGAAGCCGCTAGGTCCTTGAGGACATCTCTGGCTCTGAGGAGGGTCACTCCTCCACCGGCTACTACTCCCTCTGCCATGGCTGCCCTGGTGGCGTTGAGTGCGTCGTCGACTCTTGCCTTGGTCTCCTTGACCTCTGTCTCTGTGGCTGCTCCGATCTTGAGGACTGCGACGCCCCCGGTTAGCTTGCCGACTCTCTTCTCGATCTTCTCCCTGTCCCACTTGCTGGTGGAGAGCTTTGCCTGCCCTCGCAGAAGTTCTGCCCTCTCCTCTGTGGCCTTCTTGTCTCCTCCGCCGCCTACAACGGTGGTCTTGTTCTTGGCCACGATGATTCGATCGGCACTGCCTAGGCTGGACGGTCCCTGAGCCTTCAGATCGGCGCCTTGGTCCTTGAACAGGGGCGTGGCTCCTGTCAGGACGGCAATGTCCTCGAGCTGCTCGCCTATCTCGTCTCCGAATCCCGGTGCCTTTACCGCCACGGCCTTGACTACCTTGCTCACCACGTTGAGGACAAGGGTGGCTAGAGCCTCTCCCTCTATGTCCTTGGCCACTATCAGAAGTGGCCTCTTCTGCTGAACGCTAGCCTCCAGAGAGGGCAGGAGGTCCTGAGCAGAGTTGATTGTGTGGTCTGTTAGCAGGATCAGCGGGCTCTCGTGTACTGCCTCCCTCTTCTCCCTGTCAGTGATCATGTAGGGACTCATGTACCCCTTGTTGAACTCCATCCCCTCAACTACGTTCAGGGAGGTCTCGATGGACTTGGCCTCCTCTACGGTGATCACACCGTCTCTGCCCACTGCATCTACTGCCTCTGCGATGAGAGACCCGATCTCCTCGTCGTTGTTCGAGGCGATTGTGGCGACCTGCTTGATGGTCTCGCTGGTCTCGACTGGTACTGCTCTGTCCTTCAGAGATTCGACCACTGCCCCTATGGCCTGGTCGAATCCTGCCTTCAGCTCGACTGGGCTGGATCCGGACTCCATGTTCTGGAGACCATGGTGGCATAGGCTCTGTGCCAGGATGGACGCGGTGGACGTGCCGTCACCGGCGTTGTCCTGGGTCTTGCTGGCAACCTCCTGGATCAGCTTTGCACCCATGTTGGCGAAAGGCTCGCCCAACTCGATGTCCTTGGCTATCGTAACCCCGTCGTTGATGATCGATGGGCTTCCCCACGACTTCTCGAGGACGACCGTCCTTGCTGCTGGTCCTAGAGTGACCTTGACCGCGTTAGCGACTGTGTCGATTCCTTCCAGCAGCTTCTCTCTTGCTTCTTCTCCGTAAACTATCTTCTTTGCTCCCATTTCTTCACCCCATTACCTTTGCTTGGATGTCTTCTTCGTTGATCAGCAGGTAGTCAATGCCCATCCACTCCATCTTCGTACCGCTGAACTGTCTGAATATGACTCGGTCGCCGACGGCGACGCTCTTCGCGTCAGGTCCCACGGCCTCGACCTTTCCTACGTTCATCTTGTCCCTTGCCTCCTCTGGAAGGAGGAGACCTGACTCGGTCTTCTCAGGGGCGTTCTCCATTGCTAAAAGCACCATTTCTCCTATCGGTTCTATTCCTACTCCCACGAAGTTCATCTCCAATTTGTGGTGTTCCGAATTTTTGGTCTATTTTAAACTAAACGAATTAGTCATTTGTCGCTATAGGTGGGAACGGGGCGCTACTCTTCCTCTTCGGAGCGGGAAATCCTCTCCTGGAACTGTTCGATGGCGACGGGAAGGCCGAGGATGAGGAGGATCAGCAGAGTAAGCGAGTACCATGATCTTGGTGTGACCTCCTCCCAGTTACCTGACGTGACGAGCTTGATTGACCCGATCCAGGGGATCTCCGAGGAGGCGATTCCGACTATCCATTCTTCCTTCACTTCCTCCACGGGCTCGTTGCTCGAGTCCCTCATCCCTGATGCTGGTCCGTTCGAGCTCACTCCGGACTGGTCGATCATGCACCCACCGGCATTGTTGTCCCCCGATGTCAGGAAGCCGGAGTGACTCGGCTCCCAGTCCTCAATCCTGAGGTTGTAGTCCCCATGGAAAGAAGAGCATTCGATATCTAGTGTCCAAGTGACAGTCTCCACATTCCGAAGGGTAGTCCCCGGGACATCCCAACCAGAGCCATTCTGAACAACCTCCAGAAGAGCCCTGTGTATCACCGGGGTGTCCAATCCTCCGTTCTTGCTGAAAATGATGACATCCCCCGGCGATCCATGGGACTCATATCCGAAGTTCTCGTTTCCGACTT
The DNA here is from genome assembly GCA_029977385.1 of Methanobacteriota archaeon. Classification (GTDB taxonomy): domain Archaea; phylum Thermoplasmatota; class Poseidoniia; order Poseidoniales; family Thalassarchaeaceae; genus UBA36. Next base: position 4,712 of record JAPOKZ010000036.1, on the reverse strand, counting down.
CGGTAGCCTCGACGAATGTAACAACGTCCGCCCTATTCTTGTTCATGACTAGAATCAGGTCGCCAGGGTCAATTGCGCCTACTGAGCCGTCTTCATCATGCATCATAGATCCAGACTCGACGACCACCATCGGTGGGAATGAGCCAGTGGAAATCCACATCGAACCCAGCAGTAGAACTACCAGCCCGAGTGCGAGCGACCCCTCTCTAACCAATGGACTGACTGTCAGGGTTTCCGAACTATCAGAATCTGAGTCCGGGGCTTCCACCGACACCTCATTCCTCCTCGGAACTTCCCATAGGCTGTACTTCTGAGGATGAGAGTGAGGCGTACTTCCTTGGGACCTTTATCCCCAGGCTCTCGTAGTGTCCCTTGAGGCTGGACTGGAACGACTTCCCAAGAAGGTCTGCGGCTATCTCCGCCTCCCTGGTCCTCCTCATCACCTCTGCTCGGGAGTCCAGAGACAGGATCTCGCTCAGGGTCTGCTTCTTCTCGTAGAAGTAGAAGAACTCAGGTGCGACGAAGAAGAGGGCGAATGCGCCTCCGATTAGGCCGACCCAGGTCAGGGTGATCATCCTCTCGGAAGCCTCGTTCGCGTAGTCCATGAAGAAGAGCAGTATGAAGCAGTATAGGGACGCTGCTAGACAGAAAAAGGTCATGAAAGTGTATGCCTGGTAGTGGTACTGGCTCTGTGACCTCCACCACCTCTTGATCGGGCTGGGGCTCTTTGCCTTGCGTCGCGCCATACTATCAGGCCTCGCGCTACACTCCCATTGTTAGTCCCTTTCGTCGTTTGGCATCCTATTCGGGGCGCAATCAATATCGGCATTCCCCCGGTGGGGAATCTATGCTCGTGGGCCTGACTGGTAGAAACGCATCTGGTAAATCCACTTTCGTAGAGTGGTTCTCGGCCAAGGGTCTCAGGAGCGTATCGTGCTCCGACTCGATACGGGCATGGCTCGCCGAGCAGGGGATAGAGTCGACGAGGGAGGCACTGATCGAGGGTGGTCGAGAGCTCAGGAGGCAGGGCGGAGGGGGAGTCCTTGCTGAGATGCTCCTGGAGATCCTGAGTGGGGAGGACGCCGTGGTCGACTCCATCAGGACGCCGGCTGAGGTGGAGGCCCTCAGGCAGAGGGGTGACTTCTTCCTGATCGAGGTGAGAGCAGACCAGGGGGCTCGCTGGGAGAGGATGAACCAGCGAGGAAGGGCAGGCGATCCCATAGACAAGGAGGTCTTCCTAAGGCAGGAGGAGGCCGAGGCCAGCTCGAAGGACGAGGCGGGCCAGGCCCTGGATGCCACTGCGGAGATGGCGGACATAACCATAGACAACGACGGGACCCTGGAGGAACTGGAGAGGAAGCTCGAGGAAGTGTGGTCGAATCTGTCTCGGACGAAGTAATTGAGACTGATTCCGATGACACAAGTCCAAATATCGCCTTTCGGCACTTGGTAGCGAGTTCGTCCCATGAGCACAGCGATCGTCTGGCTGAGGAACACCCTGAGGGTGCATGACAACCCCCTCCTTGATTGGGCCCAATGTTCGGAAGAGATTGGCTCCGTGATCCCGGTCTTCGTGTTGGACACTGGCCGAGGCATGGGTGAGGAAGACCAGATTGGGCCCAATCGAATGAGGTTCCTGTATGACTCGCTGACTGATCTGGATGACAGGCTGCGTAGGGAGTACTCCGCTAGGCTGTTGGTACTCGAGGGCAGACCGGAAGAGGTCGTCCCTCTGCTTGCCGAGGAGCTTGGTCCAGCGGGATGGCTGCTGTGCGACTATCAGCCCGACCCGAAGAGCAGGGAGCAGATCGGGGAGATCGAGGGGTCCGTCTCGGAAATGGGCGTCCGGACCAAGGTGTTCCCATCCGTAGGCACTATCCTCGACATAGAGTATACGATCGCGAAGTCGGGCTTCCGCGACCCCAAGTCCTCGAGCGACATCGGGGCAATCATGAGTCGGAGTCTGGGAGAAAATCCCAACGGGTATCTGGTTCCCCCGCCATTGGGCCCCGCAGAGGGGGTAAAATTCGAAGCGGAGGAGTTCGATACCCTGGCAGGTTCCGAGTCGCTATCGAGCCTTGTCGTGACTAGGGATGAGATTTCCCAGAGAGTCGGTGACCTGGGCACGGGCGAGCGCCAATTCCCAGGAGGGGAGAGCGAGGCACTGGACAGATTGAGGCGCAAGGTGAGCGACAGGCCTGATTTCGTCAACGGGTTCAGCAAGCCGTCGACCATGTCCACCAACGAGGCGGGCAACCCGCTGGAGCCCTCGACCACTGGCCTTTCCCCGTACCTCAGCACCGGTTGCCTGTCAGTCAGGAAGGTGTGGCAGGAGTGCGCCAAGGCCAATCTCGGATCCGATCACACCAAGCCCCCCCAGTCCCTCATCGGGCAGCTGATGTTCAGGGAGATGTTCTACCTCCTATCGAGGTCCGTCGAGAACTGGGACGATGACGTAGGGAACTCGAACTGCAAGCCGATAGAGTGGGGCGAGTACGACGAGGAGCTCATGAGCGCATGGGAGGAGGGGAGGACCGGCTTCCCGTACATCGACGCGATGATGCGCCAGCTGGAGGCGACGGGCTGGATGCACCACCTCGGCAGGCACGCAGTCTCCTGCTTCCTGACCAGGGGTCAGCTCTGGCAGAACTGGAAGCACGGCAGGGACGTCTTCGAGAGGAAGCTGGTCGACGCCGACTGGGCCCTTAACAACGGCAACTGGCTGTGGCTGGCGGGCGTGGCTCCCTTCTCGATGCCATACTACAGGGTGTACAACCCCTGCCCAGACTCGAAGTCGAGCCTGAAAGTCGAGACCAAGGAGGCCTCGTTCATCAGGCACTGGGTCCCGGAGCTAGCCTCCTTCCCATCGAGGTACATCTTCGAGCCCCACCTGGCACCCGGGCACGTCCAGGAGGAGTCCGGGTGCATCATCGGTACAGACTACCCTAGCCCGATCGTGGATAGGAAGGAGAGCAGGCGGATCAATCTGGAGCTGTTCAAGGAGAGCCTCGGTCGGATCGCCTAGGCGGATCTGACTTTGATCCCCGCCTCCTCCATCATGGCGACAGACATCGCGAAGTCCTTCTCCCACCTCTCTGGGACGTCTATGTCCTTGGGGTAGACCACCTCCACGATCCCAGCTTGGATGAGTGATCTGGAACAGCCTGTACAGGGCGGCCAGGTAACGTAGGCGACGCAGCCCTTCAGCGAGACACCGATCCTGGCGGCATGCATTATCGCGTTCTCCTCCGCATGGCAGATCAGGGGGTACTTCTGCTCCCTGTCCTCGAGCCTCTCCGAGTCATCGGCGATACCACGGGGGAATCCGTTGAACCCGGTCGACCGGATCTCGCGGTCCTCGCCAATCACGACGCAGCCGACCTTAGTGGACGGGTCCTTGCTCCACTGGGAGATGTGCTTTGCGAGTTCGATGAAACGCCCATCCCACTTGTCGCTCATACCATTCCTGCTCGGATGCAGGGTAATCATACTTCGGTTCGGGACACTGACTCGTATGCTTCTCGAGGTGTTCTCAGATTGTGAAAAATTCCATATGATTTGACAATATTCCAAAATTTGGAATAATTCCAAATGTTTATTATCAGTTCTAATCTCCGGATATCATGGTCACCGACGACGAGCTCGAAGCGATAATGAGACTCAGGGGCTCAGGGAAGACACATCAGGAGATTGCAGACGACATCGGCCTCAAGAGAACGACGGTCGCATACCAATTGAAGAAGCTAAGCGACTCTCCTGTGGACCACTCCATACAAGTTATAGTGGCTACAAGCCTCAACCCTCAGGAGACGGTCATAGAGTTCGACGTCCCGTCATTCGAGATCCACAGGGTGAAGTCAACACTCTACACCACAGGGGAAACCCTGTACGAGATGAGAGGGGGAGTCATCCACAAAACCAGTCTCAATGCGCCTTTCAGAGGCGTAGATTACCCAAAAATTGCTGGTCTGATAAAGAAACATGGTGCTGACTGGAAGCTGCCTGTCAAAGAGATTGCAAATTATATCAAAAATGGCCAACAAAAACTTCTCGAGATCGATGAAAAAATACGTTCCAGGTGGGATCTTCTGGGTCTTGACAAGGAATGGGCCGAGAGATATGCCCACAAGGTCATTCAGAAGGCCGCCTTGAAGGTGATGAGTGACATCCCCGAAACGCCTGGAACCGTCCATGCGGACAAAATCAAAGATTACCTGGAACACAAGGGAAACAATTCTTCCGAGTTCCGTGTCCAAGAGGGAGAAGACACGTGGACAAATCTTCTGCACTATTCTTGGAATAACCTAGTGGGTCAGGAATACCAGGATAGTCGACCATTGACAGAGATAACATCGATCTTCGAGGAGGCGAAGAAATCGGTTTACAGTGAGATCGCGCTCGATCGACTCTTCAAGGGAGTCAGAGAGAAGATTTTCCCTGCCCACAATCCTAGAGGATATGGCTACAGCGAGGCACAACAAGAGGCAATGGAAACACTTGAGAGGAATCTCGAGAAGTCCATGCCAAGGCTAGTAAGCTCCAACTACGTAGATCGGGGGTTCCCAAAGGAAGACATCCTTTTCGTCAGGAAGAACAACATAGGCGCCCCCGAGATCCTCCTGGACTTCAAGGACTCAGGGCTAGAGGAATTCAGTCAATTCCAGGAGATGAGTGGTCATGAGGTAGACTTCAGGTCTTACGAGCAATACCAG
>JAPOKZ010000021.1:0-18260 GCA_029977385.1 Methanobacteriota archaeon | reverse complement strand
TTTGGTTCTTACTCAATTGGCACGGACTCACTAGCAACCCCGATTGCAGACATGAGTGGATCAATAGAAATCGGGCCGGGTGCAGAAGAAAGGTGTGGCAGTAGTTCTCTGTTCACTGTTTTAGTTCAAACCGAAGATGTTGCTGGGTCAGAACACAGCATACTGAGACTGATTGAAGGAGAGGATGCTGAACTATCATGGCAGGTCGATCTTGGAGTTACTGAGAAGGTCAAGGCCGCCCCGGTCGTTGTGGATATTGATATGGACGGGAGTCCTGAGATAGTGGTAGCGTATGATGCAGGTGGTTCGATGTATGTCGAAGTCTGGTCGCCCAGAATGTATTGCTCTGTAACCGGATGGACTTACTCCGGCCACTCGGAGGATCTGCTTTGGACTTGGAGTGACGAGTCTTTGATGATTAGTAGCGAAGAAGGGCCCTACACAAGCGGAATATTGGGGGGCCACAAGCCCACAACTCAACCACTTCTAGCCGATTTAGACCTAGATGGCGATGCTGAGTTGGTAATCGCAGCTCTAGACGAAATATCCGAGCAGCCAGTATTGCTAGCACTGCCGTTGCAAACCAGTGGATCTCCGAATTCACTGTGGCAAGTTTCACTGAATAAAGGGAGTCACCCCTCTGACCCTGCATTCGCTCAGGTTGATGATGATACGGGATATGTGCTGCTGACTACCATCGAGGCGAATAATGGAGCAATGTGGGTATGGAAAATTGACTCTGAAACCGGCAGTTCGATTTGGCAAGGTGGATTGTCTCTGAATAACCTGGACGGGGATACTAATTCTCCACATGTTCGATTGCCAGGACCCATAATTGCCAATCTTGATTCTGATTCGGACCCAGAGATAATAGTCACAATACCCAGTGACGCAGACGGTTCAACTGCAGTTGATGGGGCTGAATTCAGAGGAATAGAAATTTCAGATGGTTCGCAATTGTGGGAATTTGAGGCAACAAATGGATTCGCCGATGCCCCCCCTACGGCAATAGATACGGATGGAGATGGGACTCACGACAGAGTATGTTGGAACACATGGTGGCAGACTACAACAGATAGGCAAGGTGCAGCAGGGTGTCACGACGTAGGTGGGACCGTCCCTAACCAAGAGTGGGCTCAGGACCTGGAACAAAGCAGCGGCAATCCAAATGACGAGATTGCAGTTGCTGCTCCTGTATGGATGGATATAGATTCCGAAGATGAGCCGGAGCTCATAGTATCTTACGGCAGATCACTTTGGGCATTCGATGGGTCCAGTGGTTCTCCTGCAGGAATCAATTCGGAGTGGTCAAATGATGTCGAGTTGTCGCACAGGACTTGGTCTTCCCCCGCGATAGCCGATGTAGATGGAGATGCTACAGCAGACATTGTGTTAGGAAGCATGGTGGTGTCCATGGCAATGCCCGACGTCAGGCCAATAACCGATGGAAGGGGCATAGAGTTCAACCCCAGTGCTCCCGATCCTGGAGAAGAGGTGACTGTGACTGTATACGTCGAAAATGCTGGAACTTCAGATACTGAAGACGTTGTGGACGTAGCAATATTCGCCAACGGAGAGAAGATTGGAGGGGATGGAATTGAAGTTCTAAATCCGGTAGATCCAACAGGCTCTGGTTCGTTCTCCTCCTTCAATGTGGAGTGGAGCGGAGGCCTTGGCGAGCATACCTTCGAGTTGGTTGTTGACCCATATCGTAACTTAAGCCAAACAAGGTTCGATAATGACAGGCAGATTAGAACTCTGTCGATAATACCGACATATAATGCGACTTTTGAGATTCCCACTGAACCGCTCAGAGTGGATCCGGGAGACAGTGGACTGACACAGTTTGGAATAAGATCGACAGGCAGGTTAGCAGGTTCTTGGACGCTTGAAGTTGACAGTACTTCCCTCCCTAATGGATGGACATGGCAAGACGAAACTCCCGGAGGGATTAGTTCGATCGAAATCGGCGTAGGTCAGGTCTGGACTCCTTCACTGAGAATTATCGCGCCCTCGGATGCACTTGGCTCGGACGCAGGCTTCCTTTCTCTAACTCTTTCACGTGATGAAGGCGAGGAGGAGGTTGTCGCAAACCTCCCCATAGAGGCTAACAGAACCAGGGGCCTGTCGATTAGAGGACCGGATGGAACGGCAAGGAGCGTTGGTTTTGGTCTGGTGTCCGAGGAAGCCATGGCATGGTTGCTGATAGAGAATGTTGGAAACGCGGAGGAGAGTCAGATCGCGATATCCTGGGACGGGACTGAATGGGGTTCTGATCTGAGGATTTTCGATTCCTCTGGATATGAGATCAGCGCCCTGACTCTTGGTCCGGGAGAGGAGATGGAAGTGACTGCTAGACTCCAAGTACCCTCCAGTGCCGTACCCGGTGAATCGGTGACCACCCCCCTTAGCATGTGTGTTGGTACAGGGGACGAACAGGAGTGCAGCCAGGTCCAGTTGGAATTCATTTCTTCAAAATCTGTGACGAACCCAAGCCACATCAGATCGGTCCCCGAACAGGGCCTAACCTGGGAGATTTCAGCAGATATTCCAGAGGGCACCGGGAGTATGAATTGGTCATTATCCGATTCTGGAATGGCGATTCAAGGTTGGGATTGGAGTGGATCCGGTCAAGTATCAGTCCTCGGCGATTTAGTATCCATCACCGGAGATTCGGGGACAAGAGCAGTTGGTTTACTCACTTTGGACCTCCCAGAGGATGCTAGGCCTTCTTTCCACCTGTTCGAAGACTATGACTCGGAGGTTTCCGAGTCGCCATTATCTATATCGATAGAGGTATTACAAATTCACAGAGCAGGCATGGATGTCAACTCACCAACGATTCAACCATATGTCGTTGACGTAGAAGAGTCGAACCTAGTAGTCCTGAAGCTGGAGAATCCTGGTAACGGCGATGACTCATACGCTCTTTCTCATGAGATATTGCTGGACGAGAACATGACTTCTGATCCAGGCATAGAGGTATCATTTTCCAGTAACCCTGTCCATCTCGGAGCAGGTAGCCTTAGAACAGTCCCACTTAGTGTTACACTTCCGGAGAGCACGCCGGCTAGAGTACCAATTGCGGTATCTTTCACCATGACCTCAATGGGGAACGATTCCGTATACTCTCACGAGATTATCGTTTTCGAAGTAAGACAAGACCACAGATGGGATTTCGCCCTAATTCATGATGGAGAAGACATTAACGGGACGAAAATATTCCTAGCCCCTGGAGAAGGGAGAGCTGTCTCAATTAATGCGACGAACACTGGAAATCTGATTGATGACATTTCTCTAGAGGTGGACACTCAGATTTTCTATCTGGGTTCAGATTCCTCAGAAGGGTGGATTGCCAATGGAAGCTCAATAGATGGAGTGGAAGTTAACGAATCTGTGCCTTTAGAAATAAATCTGGAGACGCCCGGAGATTCTTGGAACGGTTCAATGATGAGAGTGGATGTGACTGCCTTGGCTAGGGATGAGCCGGTGATGGAATTCCACTTCATGGTCGAGGTTACCAGGGTTCCCGGATGGGGAGTCTCCTCTTCGATATCTGATCTGGAGATAGAAGCCAATGGATCAACCGTCCAAATTGAAATTATGCAGATGGGGAACAATCCCAGCGTACCTTTCGTATCAACTTACATAACAGGTCAAAACGGATGGTTGATAGGGGATTTGCCCCAACTTCCTGCAGTAATTCCGGGAGATTCTGCAACACTGGAAATTAACGTAACCCCTCCGGAAAATGCAAGTCCGGGAAGGACAGTGGAGATGCATGTAAGGGTTAGAGACGGCGATTCTGCTGGCTTGACAGAGATAACCATGCCACTCAGGGTATCTGCAGTCCAGAACTTCTCTATGGGGCATCATGGTTCTTGGGCAGTTTCCAGCCATGGAGGGAAGCCCCCCGCAGTAGTATCAAACACCGGAAATTCGCCTACGACTATCGACTTCCGCATAGAAGGGAGCCCGGATGGATGGGGATCACGGGGAGGGATGCAAATTGTGCTTGCAGTTGGGGAAGAAAGGGGGCTTCCGTTCGAACTGATTCCAGAGAACGGTTGGACCGGCCCTTCCGAGACAGTGAGGATACTAGCAGAAGACGCGAGTGGCAATGAGAGGGAAATCGAACTAGAAGTGCGCTATTCCGAATTCTCCTGGGCTAGCTCCCCCTACATATTCGCTCAGAGTGGGGATGACGCCACGATAAGTATCCATGGAACTGATGAAAGTACCGAAGTTCTGGACGGGGCTAGTAGGCTAGAATGGAGCGAGATGGGTTGGTTGCTGCCAGTAAGAGATTCGACTAATGGCACTATATCCGTTGGAGACGAAAGGCTGGATTATTTCCTGTTCTCAGAGTATTCTGCTTCGAGGGACGTATTATGTTCGATCGCAGGAAGTTTCGACGATATGGGGGCCACGTGCTCTGTAGAAAATGGGACCATGGGCTTTGAATTCCAAATACTTCTGATTTCGGACGAGGGATCTGTCCTGGACTACTTCTATGGCAGTCTCGACTCGAACGAATCTGCTCAGCAAATCAACTTGAGTGGAGCCGAATGGAATCCACTACCAGGGGAAAGAAGAGTTGCAATCAGAGTTCTGAACGATAAGGGGGTATTGATTGACGATTTCGAGAGGTCGTTTGATGTGAGGAGGAGTGACTGGAACGTAGGAATAGGAGAGGTTGAGCTGGTGGGAGAGGGCACAGGACAGCAGATCAGTGTCCCTACAAAGAGGCTTAATGAGAACCTACTATCTGATGCAGATTGCATAATCTCCCTTAGTGCAGAAGGAAAGGCGCGGAGCCACTATTCAGAGCACATTGTCGATATGACTCAGGCCTTCGTGCCCGCTCCTAAGTTCGATCGACCTGACGTAGAAGACTCTACTGAACTAGTGGTCACCATTAGCTGCTCGTTCCCCTGGGATGTCGATGCCGATCCAAATGACGATCAAAAGACAATAGTTCTGAGCGGGGGAACAGCCATGGTGGATAGAGTAGATGAACTGGGGACTGGCCTTCTGGCTGCGATTCTTGTAGTTGGCTCTTACCTTGGTTTGTCTTGGATTTTGAGTAACCGTCGAGAGTCGGAGAGGATGATGCAATTAGCACAGGCTGCGATAGATGAGAAGATTGCTGAGAGGCGATCTAAGCCGCCTGTGATTGAGGAAAACGAGCCCGAAAGATTAGGAGAGCCCGAGTCTGATGAGGATGAAGAATTAGAAATCGTTAAACAGCAAACAGAGGAAGGGGACGAGTACGATCAGAGGCTCAGAAGGCTTCTTGACAGATAGGCAACAGTGTGTGTCATGGGGAGTTACATTCCGCCTTCTTCATTCCATACTTTCGACCCGATAAGGAATAGTCCTGATTCGGTTGTAAGCGGGATAATTTCTTCCATATCGGGAAATCATAGCGAGTTACTCCTCCATGCAGCTGGAATGGAGAAGGTGGCTGGCCTGAAGGAGGGAGAAGGAGCGACCATTGACAGGGCAACTATGCTATTCATTTCTATTCTGGACTGGCAAGAGGACTGGAGCGTTCCCCGATCTCTTGATGGGGGGCACTCAAGAGAGAGACTGGGGAGATTCCCCAGTGATGATGGGAATGCGATAGAGTACCTACTGCGCTACACGAAAGAGGGAGAAGGTTCGGATCTTCATAATCTTCTGGAGAAGCTATGCAGAGGTCTAAGTGATGATTCGTTCGGATATTCTGGATTCAATGAGGGACCCGGGGGAATCGAGATGCTAGGTTGGCTCGATGGGGATGATATCGCAAGAATTAGGAGGGAGATTGAGAAGGGGGCTTGGACTGTCAAGTCTGATGAGCCTCTCGATGGAGGGGTACAGGATGCTTTCAGGCACCTCCTAGTGTTCCTCAGAGCCGCAGTAAAAAGGAAATGTGGGATTCTGATGAGGAGACACTCTTAGACCCTAATTCGCAATGCCCTAAGCTCTTGATAAATCGGAATTGCCTCTTCGAGTATGGGATTTAGGTGTTCACTCAACTCTTCTTCACTCGGTCTTGGTAGGGAGAATCCAGAGGATTTCCAAACAGAGTCATACCAGAATTTGGCCCATACTCCATCACAATTCCTAGGCCCTGGCTCCCAAGATAGCATACTCTCTGAAAATGGAATTCCTATAGCCTCGCACAGAGCTAAGAGGGCTGGTTTTGGATTTTCCAAGACGTCTGCAGAGTCAATCACCGGAGGAAAATCACCAGAACACTTGATTACGTGCCTGAGGATTCTTAGTTGCTGGGGAAGTCCTGTCGAGAACAGGTCAATAGAGTCGGTAATCTTAGACAGAGACAGGAGGACGTCCCGAGGATTGCGAATCAAGAAGCAGTTCTTGAAATCATCAATCCAAGAAATATCGGAGTCCTCAGGAAGGTGATGGCACATGTGCTTCTGATACCAAATGTGTTTATTTTCTGGAATCGGCCCAGTAAGGGTTGTGATTATTTTTCCTAAATCGGTCTCATTTTTCTCGATTACCTCCTCCGCACCAGGATGAGGGACCTCACTGTTCAGGAGGAAGGGAGCATAGAGGGGTTCATCGGTGGCATAGCAGTCATTTCTATTTTCGAATGAGTACATCAGTGCAGTTGAGATGTTGCGAGGTCCGGACCACATCGCAATTCTTGTTCTTTCCAAACGAGTTACCTCATCACGAGTTCTTGGTACAGTTCTTGGAGTCTTTCACATAGAATCCCCCTTGTTCCTTTTCCAATTTGAGTGCCATCAAAAGAAATTACAGGAGTCAAGCCAGCGAATGTTCCAGTTACAAACGCTTCATCTGCAAGGTGTACATCATCAAATGTGAAGTTCCTAAGCGAGTACGGTATTCCATTAGAGTCGCAAATCTCCAAAACCTTACGCCTAGTTATTCCATCTAAGCAGTATTCCCCAGTAGAGGTCCACACTACCCCGTCTCGGACCATAAAGAAGTGAGTAGAGTTGCAGGTAGAGACGTATCCGTGCGGATCCATCATCAAACCCTCTTCCCCCCCTTTGTTATCTGCCTCAATACAAGCCGCAATACAATTATGCTTAGAAAGACTGTTAATCCTAGGATTTTGTACTTCCGGACCGCTTCTCCTTATACCTACAGAAACAAGACTAATGCCATTGATCGGCCTTTTTTCATTGGCCTTCTTGAATTCTGGAATGATGACGACGGTGGGGGGTGAAGAAATTACCCAGGGTGCTTGGTATGGCGTTGGCTTGAGGCCTCTCGAGATAATTAGCCTGATATGGACATGATCGGACATTTTGTTTGCGGAGATCACTCTGTCTATCTCTGATCTAATCTCTTCCCTGCTAAGGCCGGGATCGAGAGAAATCTCTGATGCTCCATGGAAAAGCCTGTCCATGTGATCTTCGATAAACACCAGTTTCCCCTCATGGAGCCTGAATGACTCCCAAATACCATCCCCCAATAGAAATCCGGAGTCGAAAACAGAAACTTTTGCGTCTTTTCGTGGGAATAGTTCTCCATTGACAGAGATTAGAACGTCCTGGTTTCTAGGGTCATCCTCATACTCATGTGTCCCCATCAAAGAGCCTCTCCAGTAAGGCGCTGGAACATACTAGCGTATAGTTCAGCCGTACTGGCAATAATACTTTCTGGAAGTGGAGGTATTTGGGGTTCAGGAGATCCCGATTGTCTCGCTTCGTATAGTGCGGAATGGTGTCCATTTTCGATGTAGTGTTTTCTTACCGACTCCTTGGAGAGCTGTACAATCTCTCCATCCTCGTAAGCATCTGCATCCCACCATCTATCCTCGTCGAGAGTCCCGAAAGAATCTATCAAGATAGGCTCTCGACCTTCTCCCAGTGCAAATTCTTTCTTCCCGTCAACATGGATTAGTCCTCTCTTCGATGTCTCTCGGTCGATTACTGAATCTACCTGAAGAACTATCTCTAGAATAGCGTCAAGTTCTGCTGGATCCAAGTTTGAAATCTCCAATGCCTCCTCTCTGTCTAGATTTCTATCGAACTTTTCGAACTTAGTTGAGACTTCCAAGAATGGCTCTGGAAGTCGGACCCCCTCGTGGAGGACCTCGCCTGCTTCGAATCCGAAGTCCTCAGCTGTTACCTCACCTCTCTGATACCTTCTCCATGCGGTTCCTGCTAGGAAATGTCGGCATATCACTTCTAGTGGGACAAAGAAGTTCTCGGCGTCCTTGGGAATTGCACCTGGTTCTCTGATTACGTCAAAACGTCGTGCTAGGACCCTATCTGGGGCATTCATCTCTATGACATGTGTCTTACAAATTCCTTCATCCTCAATTAGCCCGAACCAGTGGCAAGATGCCCTGTTCAATGACTCTCCCTTTCTAGGAATCAAACTAGGGATGATCTGATCGAAGACTGATATCTGATCTGTATATCTGAATTCGATGATATCAGGGTCATCCGTACTCCATACCTGTTTGACCTTACCGCTGTACAATAATTCTGTCATATTTCTCTCCGAACAAAGTTCGAACATCAATATTGCCCAATGAGCCTCTGTGTCAAATTTTTCTTAGTAGGCTAGACTAAATCCTCACAGCCCAGCGAGAGGACGGGTAGTGTGGTATCGGAAGCGTATCTCAGGAATGGCCGTTCGGTTAAGAGCAGTGCCGATTTACTAATCGTATTCTTTCTATTTACCCTTCTTTTCTCATTAACCGAAGTTTCTGCTCAGGAGGTCAGGAGCGGATGGGAAGTAGTCGATAGCGGCACCGAAGAGAGTCTGAACACTGCAGAGTACCTAGACGGGGAGATGTGGGCGTTTGGATCTGGAGGAACTATGATCAGGAGCATCGATGAAGGGAGAACTTGGTCTGAGTCTGGAATATCAGTTAGCCAGGATCTCACTTCTTCTGATGAGAGTTACGAGTCTATGATCGTGGCAGGCAACAGCGGTACCGTTCTATTGATGAATGGAGGCGTTTGGTTCGATGTAAGTTCCAGCCAAATGGGAGATATTACTGACATTGCACTTACTGGTAACGATAGTTTTGTTGCCATTGAAAGTAGTGGAGTCTGGACTTGTTCAGTGACAGAGGAATGGGTTTCTGAATGCGATTTAGCGATTGGAGGCGTAGGGTCGAGCTATCTCAGCGTATCATTCTTGGATTCTAAAAATGGACTAATTTCTGGGGAAAGCGGGGCAATAATTGCGTCCACCGATGGAGGATTAAGCTGGGAGTATAGAGATGCTCCTAGTGAGGTTTCATCAACAGCAATTATCGATATTGTATACTACAGCACCATTAGATCGTATGCAATATCCGAAGAAGGGCATATTCTGAAGTCCTCAAGGGAAGGCAATGTACCAGTAGGATTCGTATGGAGTGTTGTGGATATCGAAAGAGAGTATCCACCGGGCGGTGGCGATGAGTTCGAAATCGGAGGTTCAACTCTCGACTTCGAAGTCTCTGGAATGGAGGTTATTGGGCAATTCAAATTCATGCTTTCTGGCCCTGGAGGATACCTTTCCCTCAGCTTGGATGGAGGAAATATAGTCTCCCAGCAGATGATTCCTGTCTCTAATGAGACTGTATTCAATGGATTTGCAATGATGGATAGTTTCAGAGGAGTTGCCGTAGGTGATGGGGGAGCGATACTCAGGACCGATAACGCAGGATCTGAAGAGTTCGTCGGATTCGAGGTAATTGACTTCAATGATTTCGGGCAATTCGTCGACTACTCTAAGGAGAGGTTGATGGATGGACTTGTGGCGACTGCGAAGATCGTGGTTTTCGGAATTCTGATGGGTTTCTCGCTGGGAGTCGTTCTTTCAATGCTGAAGACATCTCCGACCACGCTGAAGAATGTTGCTCAGACAAATAGATTCCAGGTTCTAGTGATGTTCTTAGTTACGCCACTTTGGTTGGTTTTCCAGACCCCTATCTCAGTAATTAATTCGACTGGATTGGGTAGAAAATTGAATCTAAAAAATCCCTTTAGCAGCGTATTGGGATACTGTAGGGAGAGGTCCTTACTCGTTGCAGCCAGTGAGCCTCTGAATATTTTCGCTATTCGTACAATCGGCCTAGTCCTGATGAGTTTCGGCATTTATCGAATTTTCATAAATCTAGATGAGATTGGTGACCTGAACCTTGATGGTTGGGAATATATCTACTCGCCTATTGGAGCTCCGACGGCGATGTTCTGGATTCTCCTAGGTCTTGGAATAGCAATATTGGGAGGGATATTCGTCTCCTGCGGTGGGGACTTCTCAATCCGAGATATTGAGTTCGGAAGAGTGAAAATATCTCTTAATCCTTGGGGAATTAGACCTTTGAACACGATCGCAACGGTATATACTGACATTTTCAGGAATACTCCATTGCTTGTCCAGTTCATGTTCATACACTTCGGATTCGAACTCGGAAGAAGAATGCAGGATCCCGGACTATTATTATTCGACTTCGATTACCTAGAAAAAAACTCTAACTTCATCACGGATATTTTCGTGATTTACGAGACGAATCCAGAATCACTAGCATATGGGAGACCAATAGGCGGGATTCTTGAGGATAGAGCATACATTAGCGCCATATTCGCCCTTGGTTTGAACTCCGCGGCATATCAGTGTGAGACCATCAGAGGGGCCATCGCTGCGATTCCCTCCGGTCAGATGGAAGCTGGAAGAAGCATTGGCCTAAATTACATGCAATCGATGAGACTTGTGGTAATGCCTCAAGCTGTGAGGATTTGCATACCGCCTCTAGGCAACGAGATGGTCAACCTAGTGCTGAACTCTTCACTGGCTATGATCATCGGTTATGCTGAAATCACAAGGCAGGGGAAGTTAATCGTCGCGACTACTTTCCAAGTTTTCTGGACTTGGGGCATGGTGCTGATCTCATACTTCCTCATCACTTGGGCTCTGGCACTCTTCCTCAGGTACCTTGAGGAAAGGACTAGGATTCCTGGTCTAGGGATTTCAGGAGGTGCTTGAGTGTCGGAAATTATCCTTAGCGTAGAAGACATGGAAAAGACATACGTCGGAGGTGTCCATGCAGTCAGAGGGGTATCGTTCAAAGTGAAGGAGGGAGAGTCATTGGCCATCATTGGCTCATCCGGGAGTGGCAAATCTACCGTACTTAGGTGCATCAACCGTCTGATAGAGCCAACCCAAGGTATCGTGAGGTTGAAGGGAGAAAGGATCAACACTCCTGCAGCTGATGTAAATGACGTTCGCTCTAGGATAGGGATGGTCTTCCAGTCTTTCGAGTTATTCTCTCACTTGAGGGTGATCGACAATGTTTCTCTTGGCCTAATACATGTAAGGGGGATGAGTAAGGAGGATGCTATTGACCATGCTCGCAGTGTTCTTGAGAGGGTCGACATGCTCGATAGAGTTGACGCCTATCCCGGAAACCTATCTGGTGGCCAGAAGCAGAGAGTGGCTATCGCTAGAGCGCTTGCAATGAAGCCTGAGGTAATGCTCTTTGACGAGCCCACCAGTGCCCTCGACCCAGAACTAATCGGTTCCGTTCTTGAGACCATACAGGGTTTGGCCGAGGAAGGGATGACCATGGTAGTGGTCACCCACGAGATAGGATTTGCCAGAGACGTTGCTGATCGTGTGATATACATGGACCAGGGCCTTATTGCAGAGGAGGGGGAATCATCCATAATCGACAACCCGAAAACGGACAGGATGAGGGATTTCCTCTCTAGCATCAATGACTGAATCTAGCAAACTGATACGGCTTCCCATATGTCGTTGGAATTGCTGGTACTGTAATCGTAGTACGAGGTGTCCGATATCTGTGATCCTCCCTGTGTGACGGTTACGGTGAACGAATAGCACCCATAGTCACCAGCGGAGTCGAACTCGTCGCGAGGGACGTACTTTCCGAAGGTTGCATCAAAGACTGATCCTTCCATTGCGAATTCTGATCCGTATTCCCCCCAAGTTCCTGATCCAGTTCCGAAGATTCCCCCCTCGGAGTCCCATGATGCTTCTGTGTTGATTACCGAGATTGTAGGATAGGATATTGCCACATCATTACCCTCCATGAGAACTGCCTCTACAGTGTAGTCGGCAAAGGGCATTCTTGCAGGCTTATCTGCACCGGTGTCGAGTCCCGACCAACCTGACATGACTACTCCGACCAGGCAGTTGTCCGCATCGCCACTGCATCGGTCTGGATCTTCCTTGACAACTCCAGAAGCAAGACCGTCAACTCCTGTAATTTCTCTTGAGAGGGCGTCTGCTCCAGTCCACTGGGTTGTATCCCATGTAATCTGGCTGTAAGTTAGGTCTCTGGTTGAACTATCCCCATCTATGGTCAGCTCCAATGTGTATGGCGAGTCTGGAAGAGCGTTCGTAGAATAGAAATCGTCCACTAAAATAGTGATCTCGCCCTCTCCCTTTCCACTATCTATGGAGAAGTTTGCAGTAGAGGACCATACTTGCTGCCCGGACTGAAGGATGACTATGGAAGCCTCCATGTCCCTGTCTGAGATCGTGTTCTGGAGGACCTTGATGGTGATCGACTCGCCATCCTCACTGTATTCCACCTGTCCGACCGAAAGTTCGCCCTCAAGCAAGGCGCCTAGAATCAGTGGAAGGATTAGCATCACTATGTAGGAGATTGCGACTACGGATGCTGCTAAAGCGCTGGTTCCTGTTAGGACGAAACCGGAACTGGAAATGGAGAATACTCTCAATCTCCACATTACCACAGATAGAGAAAATAGGAAAACGAATGACATAACCAACGAGGACCCTATCAAGGGGATGGTGAGTTCGTCGCCCGGGAGATATACAAGAAGAATACGTGCAAGGAAAACTGGCAGAATTCCGAATAATGCAACAACCTTGAGGGCTTCAACCAGGCCAGCTGCCTCTGGAATAGGCCCTTCTTCTTTATCTGGTTCTTCGAGAACAACAGCAACTGGAGTCTGGGCTTGACTTTGCTCGGCAGCCTTCCCTAGTAGACCACCTGATTTGCTAGCAGTGACTACCTCTTCGACGTATTCGCCGACCTTGGCACCCGTAACCGGGTCTATACGATCTGACTTTCCATCTTCTTGGCCCATTCCAACCACACCATCTAGTAACTATTCATATGCCCATCAAAGAAAAATGTACACCCTCGACTATCTACGTTGGACTGATGGTTATCAATCCGTTGCCTGATGGCTCTTGGAAGGACGTGTCTAGAATAGACGGTTGTCCAACGGGATGACGTTCCCGTCATCGTCCAAAGAAACCTGTTCTCCACTGGTCTTTCTGCCGATGGCCGCACCAGCCAGAGCAGCCATCATCGCTGTTCCCACTAGTTCGAATCCTGGCAGGTAGACACCTCTGATGTAAATGGTCATAACCTGTATCTGATAGTTAGGTACACCTTCGGACCTGACAGAGTACTCGGAAGTTGCCTTGAACTGCAGCGAGAAGTACTTGTCAGTCCATCCTTGATTCTTGGGCGTTCTCATCTGCACCCTGAACTTCTCCGGTGGAGCAAGTGAGTCTATCTCTTGGGATATCAGCGGGAGGCTGAGTTGGAAGCCCTCGTCAACCATCTCGTCGTAGTTCTGAATCTCTACGTTGAATTTGTCCCTAGCGTTTCCATCGTTGTAGACGTCGAAGACCAAAGTGTAGTCGACCTTAGGCCTGAGTTGGATAAAAGCCAATTCAGCTCCGACCCTAAGTCTGCTGAATTGCTTGAACACAGTCATCACCTTGGCTTCTGTTGGAGAAGTAGCCGCGGTAACAGGGGCCCCATTCCACTGAGTTACCGTAGCGGTAATCGTCACCACTTGCTGGCCCTCTGGTTGCCT
Source organism: Methanobacteriota archaeon (assembly GCA_029977385.1). Lineage (GTDB taxonomy): Archaea > Thermoplasmatota > Poseidoniia > Poseidoniales > Thalassarchaeaceae > UBA36. The sequence goes on along the minus strand of JAPOKZ010000021.1, from coordinate 4,446 downwards.
CAAATCTGCCCTAGCAGCCACTTGGAAGGATGTGTCCCCCGGGGGTACTGTTGCCGAACCTGGACCTGCTACTGAGATGATTCCCTGTTGGTAAGTGAGATCGACCTTCTCTGAGAAGGTAGTAGGGTTTGTGAGTGTACAATAGATGATTGTAGACCTAAGAGCGCCTGGATAAACCTCAATCGGGGCCGGTTGGTCACAGGTGAGCGAAACATCTGGCGAGGTCTGGGCTTGAACTGCTGCTACTCCCGACCAGAGACTTAGGAAATAGACGGCCATTATCATCAGTGGCACTCTAATAGATGCACTCATCACAAAATCCTCTGCTTAGACCGTATTTGAGGCTTCGCCCGAGACGGGCATGAAATTAGTCATTATTTGGGGTCATAATTGGTGGTGGACCCGACCGGATTTGAACCGATGACCACTCGGTTATGAGCCGAGCGCTCTAACCAACTGAGCTACGGGTCCCTGAAACAGTCGTCCGCGAATGTCGAAATGAACCTTATCTATGCAATGCCAGTAATTCTGAAGCAAGTAAGTGTTCGAAACTAAACCTAGTGTAATGGTTTATGCCTAGGTCCCTTCTCGGGAGTTCGAGTGAAACTATGGAAAACAATGGAAATATTGTATTGAGTGTTGGAGTAATTCTACTGCTTGTGAACGTTGGAGTAGGCGTCTCTGGAGTTCTAGATGGAGTAATCGAGGGCAACGTAGAGACAGCAGTAATGGACGGATACGATGGTTTGGACGATGATGGGAACCAGGATTACACAGCCGATTTCGATGACGAATGGATGAACGCTTCATCTACGAAAGCATACTTCGCGAATTCGATTTCGAATCTAGAAGAGGTCCTAGCTGGAACGTCGGCCCCATCCTACGAGAGGGTGGGTCCTTTCATCTACTACGAAAACACCACAAGGGATGTCATCGAGTACGATTACGAAGAGGGTTCGATAACTTACTCGGGATACGAGACATTCGAGTGGTGCGAAGATTGCACATGGGAAGGCCAGCAATCCGTATCTGGAGACACTGTCGTAAACCAGATCAACATCCTCTGGAATACCCAGAGAATAGGTGGCATGGGGTCTGGGATCGAGTATGGCGAAATTTTTGCCAAGGCAATGTTCGCGGCTCAGATGATTGAGTTCGATCTATCCAACAGGGCTCCGAGCATGTGGGCCTCCGACGACATAAGAGCGATGGCTAGCGCGGCCGGAGGGAACATGTTCGGCAACATGAGTGCAGAATTGAGCATCGCAGCTGGTGCATATTCAGCGACAGGGCAAACCGGTTTGTGGACTGTTCCGGAAGACCATGACCTGACTCCAATCCAAAGTGCATTTTACACTGCGGATGACGGATATGGGAACTGCGTCGCCCTAACTTGCGATATAGGGCCTGTTCTGATAGCGGGCATGGGTGCCCCGAGTGATACGGTCACTCCTACTCGAGCTGCTCTTCTCGGATACAGTAACTGGACCGAAACTCCAGAGGACACCGTAGCATTAGATTGGGCTATCTACTCTATTGCGGCGCAAAAATTTGTCGAGCGTGGAGGCGGTGCTGAGATAAACCCCCAAACTCCCCAACTCAAGCAGAGATTGTACGAAGTGAGCGGGTTACAAATAACCGACGAGCAGATCGAGACACTCCTCTTCAACGAGAGCGTCGGCCTTCTAACATCATTCGAGGTGGGGGGAATTCCACTCCCCGGCATGGTGGTTGGACTTCTCCTACCACTCCAGGGTGGCGCCTATTTCGAGGCTATGGAAACGTACAACCTCGGCCTAGACAAGATCGATGCCCTTGCAAAATACGTGGAGCCTTGGGTGGGACTTGGGCTCACCGGAGCGCCGACTGAATTCGAGCTAGTTCTCACTGGGGGCACTGGCACGATGGTGTCCAATGAATGGTGGCTGACAGCATTCGGCGACTACGATCCCTTAGCTGGCACATACATCCCTATCGGACTCAACAGGGATGGTTTCGCAGGAATGTCAGAGCTAACGATGGAAAAGTCGGATTTCATCCTCAATGATCCAGTGATAGGCCTCAAGTCCTCGTTCCCCGGCCAGTTCATGTACGGTGAGCTCTCAGGAATGTCCCTTCCTGACTCCAATGGAGTAGCACACACTTGGGACGATGCATATGTCTCAAACCTATACGGAATCTCCGAGCAAGAGGCTAGTGCACTGAGGGACTGGGTTTCAAACTTCTACTTTGATACAGTGATGCCCGTACTGCTAAACTTCGTAACTGGAAACACCCCTTACTACTCCATGCCAATTAGCAACTGGCTATATGGCTGGGATGACGCAGTTAGCGATTACTTCGGCTTCCCCTCTTGGAACAGCCTAGAGACTAACGCTACATACTACGGTTCTGATGGCATTAGTACTGGAGACTGGTCTGTCTACAAGATGAGCACAAGAGGCGACACACTGGGACAGAGGATGGCACAGGGCTACATCAACTCCGACGGAGATGGGATGTGCGACTACGACTATGACTCGAATGGCAATTTCATTGGCTATGACATAACCTGCGAAGATGGGCAGGTGTACGGTATGACTGAGCACCTCACTTGGAGGGCCCCCCACAGGGAAGAAGCGGCCAGTGGCCTACTGTCAGCTCATGCTGGCAATGATGACACCTCATTGATGGGGACCGTTGGGTCTCTGGCATCCCCTAATGATCCATTCAACCTGAACGTTGCAGGATACGCCATAGCCACATCGGAGGTTGGCAGTAATACAAACTACAAGGGAATAGAAATGGTTGAGCACACAGTAAAGCTAGACCCATCAAATTCCCAGATTCAGGGCAAGCTCATAGGTTCTACATCTTATGTAGACGTGATGCCAGGCGCACTTCCAGTATACCTAGAAGCCGACATAGACCTGAAGGTCGAGCCGATTACTACTGCGATAATGTACGGGAAGGTGAAAGTGACGTTCCACTTAGACACCCGTGGGCCCGGTAACATGAATCCAGATATTTCAGAGAACAGCACAGAATCGATGCCGGTCTTCGAGATTCACACCTTCAGCGAAATAGGCGATGACGATGCTGAGAGCTTCAAGGCTTCAGTGACTGACAACATGGGTGCCTTCGGTTGGACTAACTTCGGAGGAGAGGCCGGGGCGCCGCTAAGTTACGTACACACAGCGATAGCTGCAGTTTACGTCGCATCGATAGGCTCTATTGGATTTGGAGCGAGATCGATGATGGGTCTAGACGAAGAGTGAAGGCGCGTATCTAAGCATACAGAAGCATTGAACCATACCTCCGAAATAGCACAGTCCGAGGTAATGGTTTGAGGCTCGGCCACATAGACAGAATAAGGGCCATTGCAGTTCTCTGCATGGTAGAGGTACACACTGCTGCCATCGTCCCCCCTCAGGGCATTACGGTTGGCCACCCGGCGGCTTTCGTCGCTGCTGCGTTCGGAGGGATGGCGGCACCCCTATTCGTCACCATTTCAGGATGGGGCATGTACAGGAGCGCATCTAGAAGATTTAAGGAGGGGCAAACCTCAGGGCAATGGACGAGGTGGATAATACCTAGAGTGGTGATTCTATGTCTTTGCCAGCTCTCAGTCAACGTTCTTCTTAATGTGGACAGAGGCGGGAGATTCGAGTGGCACACGCCGGGAGTTCTCACTCTTCTGGCTATCTCGGCTGCGATATGCCCAATTTTTGTCAGAGCTAGTAGGTCTCAGCGATCTCTGGCAATGCTACTTCTCTGCGCGACGCCCCTGCTACTTGCGGGGAACGCAGGACAAGACCTAAATTGGTTCGAGAGAGTCGATTCTGCGGATGCATATGAATGGATTTCCAGACTTCTATGGAACGGGACATACCCGGTTTTACCTTGGATGTTCTTCGTAATACTTGGCACATTGCTCCATGACTTCACCGAGGAGCCTAAAATTAGGGAGCGAGCAATAGTACTAGGAGCCATTGCCACATCTGCTACAATTGCCATATCGGTAATCGAAGACGTAGACTGGGCTCTGACTTCTGGAGAGGCTGTCCTAACTTTCTTCCCCGCTAGTATGCCATTCCTGGTAGTCTCGGCGACTGTAGTCGTAGTATTGATGAGATTGCTCGAGGGGAGCGAGATTTCTGGAGGTAGGCCGTTAATGGGGAGTAGGCTTTCATTCCTAGAACCTGCTGGAAGGCTGTCTCTGACGATCTATGTGGCTCACTTCGCAGTCCTTGGTTTGGTGGCTTTGATTGTGGAGGGGGAGCCGAGGCTGCCCCTAGTACCTGCATTCGCAGTCACGATAATCCATACGGCTATCTGGATCCCTTTAGCGGCCCTTCACGAGAGGACGGTTCCTTGGCTCTCCTTGGAGGGACTTCTCCGGGCGAGTCAGTCATCCAAGTAGTCGGTCGACCACGTGACGGGGCCGAACCAGGCCTCCCCTGCATC
>JAPOKZ010000136.1:0-1656 GCA_029977385.1 Methanobacteriota archaeon | reverse complement strand
TTCATCGACGGTAGCATGTCTCCAGCCACAAACCCTAACTGGAACTACGGTATGATTATCGAGCACGGTGAGGCAAGCCAACCCGCGTTCAGATTCGTCAACGACTCCGACGAGTACATCCTTGACGGAAGAATCAGACTAATGGGCTGGAAGTATAAAATCCTAGAACTCTCTCAGGACCAACTAGCGACCCTAAAGGCTCGCGCTGGCGGTCGCCTCCGGTTCATGTACTACAACCCGGTTACCTACCAGTCGTCAGGCTTCCTGAGTGATTATCTCTCAATGTAAGTCGGACTGGTGAAGTGGTAGCATGGTTTTTGGGTACGAAGACGAGGATGAACTAGGCAGACCATCCATTGTTTCAGCGCATGGTCTGAAACTTGAGGTGGACACCAAAACCTCTAGGACGGTCGCTACCGACAGGATGGTTTCTACGAGATTCACAGGATTAACCATAAACGCGGGCGACACCTTCGATGTCCTCTCCTTCAAGGAGAAAGGCCAACTACACTCGATAGAGGTTGTTGTCGACAACCCCTATGCAATACTGAGATTAGAGATGGATGACTACGTCAACAATCCAGAGAGTGGTGGTGAGACAGCCGCAGAACTTCTTCTTTCATCTAGAACAGGTTCTAGGCCGGATGGAGCCTTCCAAGTAACCAGTAGGTTGTCAGACGGTTCATACGTTCTGAGATACCAACCAATGTTGCCGAAGTCCTATGACAAGCAAATCAAGTTCTCAGTGTCAAACTTTCTCAGACCAACGAGAGATGTGTTCGGACACACACTGTCTTTCCAATCTAGAAGAAATCTACCTACACCCATTGACTTGCAGTTCATCGGTGGGGGAACATTCACCCACTCGGGAATGGATGCAGTATCACTACCGATAATGGCCGAGGCAGTAGCAAAGCCAATAGGAGCAACGAATGGTGGATATGTAGTCAACGACACATACAACGAGTTAGTATACTTAGAGAACGTAACCACAGGGACCGCAAACCCATACTCGGGTTCAGCCGGTAAGCCAATCTTCACCGAGGACGAGATTGTCGAAGACAGCCCATACATAGACCTCGTTGATTCCGGAACTGCTGGAACCTTTGCTGCTGGACAAGATGGAAGCGCAGTTGCTCACCCAGCATTGACAGGTGGTGCTGACTTCCCCGGAACAACTTCAAGCGCCTCTACGCAGAACATCATCCTCTACGGCACAAACAACGATTCCGCTGCCGTACTAGGAGACGAAGCGGCAGGGGCTTCGATGGATAGCATAGCAGTCGGCTCTAGGATTTTCATTAGGAACAAGGGAACTCTTTACTTCCCCGGTAAGGTCGAGAAGATATACCGCTACAACAGAAGCGCAGACACCGGTGCTGATGGTTGGGCTGCTTCTGACGCCGGTGCCACATACAACAACGCCACAGGAGCGATATGTCTACAAGTCTCTCCGGGACTGAACGCTACCGCCTCTACCTTCCGAGCAACAGGAACTACTACGAGTATAGGCACTGTAACCACTACGGCAGATACTAACCCTACTATATCTATTAGGAGTATTTATGTTAAGAGATATAGAGAAGTGAGTTTTGAGGGATGATATATGGCTTTCAAGAATAGAGTACTAAAGTTCGCGGACAAATACCCATTCGT
>JAPOKZ010000089.1:0-2709 GCA_029977385.1 Methanobacteriota archaeon | reverse complement strand
TGCTGATAGTTTCATTCCCGAAACTCCCTGGCTAATCCTTCCCTGAACCCTGACAACATAAGTTGTGACTGATTCTCCGGTCTCAGGGGAAACCCTGGTTTTCTCCTCGGCTGGCATGAATCTGCAAGCGTTTCCAGATGCAGAGACTAGTACTACGTGATCCTCATTCGTCGCCGGTCTTACCGAGACTAAGTTGTCACTATCTCCGTCCGCGAACTTCAATGCGAACTTGCCGTTTCGATTGATTCTGGAATATTCTGAAAGCTTGCTCTTCTTTATCCTGCCATTGGCTGTTGCAAACATAAGGAAATGTCCTTCCGGATTTTCTATCAGCGATCTTTCCATCGGCAGTATAGAGATTACTTTCTCGTCATCCCTAATGCCCTCAAGGAGGTTTCTGATATGGCTGCCCTTTCCATATCTGCTTGCCGACGGAGTCTCCCATGCCCTCAATCCATACACTCTTCCTTTGTCAGTGAAAATCAGAAGCCGATCTTTGGAGAAGCAAGTGACTATCTTGGAAGGAGCATCTTCATCCTTGGTAGCAACTCCCTTGAGTCCCTTTCCCCCTCTGTTCTGAAGTCTGAATGCCTCTACAGGTAAGTGCCTGATGTAGTTGTCAGTTGTGAGCGAGATTACAATTGCCTCCTCCGCAACCAAATCCTCCCTATCCATCGATAGTGGCATAGGATCGATTTCCGAAAGCCTTCCATCTCCATGGATTTCTACCATTTCATCGAGTTCTTGAATCAATATTTCCAAACGCCTAGCTCTTGATTTGATGATGTCCTGTAGATCTGCTATCTTGACCTTCAAATCCTCATATTCATTGGTGACCTTGTCCACGTCGATTCGACTTAGTTGATACAGGCGACGTTCTGCAATTGCCTTTGCCTGCGGCTTTGTGAAATTGAACTTGGCAATTTTTGGAAGTTCCTCATTTCCTTGTAGTATCGCCTCAAATTGATCTCTTCCAGAGCTTTTCCTGCCTGCATTAAGGACGTCTTCAATCCTATCCTGTGCCTTTACCAGTCCTTCGAGTATATGCGCCCTCGACTCGGCCTTTTCCAGATCGAAAACAGCCCTCCTCTCGATGATCTCTTCCCTGTGACCGACATAGGTGTGTACCATAACTGGCAAGGATAGTAGAACGGGCTTACCATCAAGGATGCCCATCATATTTGCAGAATAAGACTCTTGCAATCTGCTTGACTTGAATAACTGGTTTAGGACTGCATGAGGGTCCGAATTGCTCTTCACCTCAATAACGACCCGAATCCCTTCTTTGGATGACTCATCACGTATGTCCCTGATTCCGGTGACTACTTCCTTCGACACCAATTCTGCAATATGGACTAGCATGTCTGATTTCTTGACTTGGTAAGGAATCTCGTGAATTATTATCTTCTTCCCGTTGGAATCATCTTGTACATCGCACTTCGAGCGAACATGGAACCTTCCCTTGCCAGTGGAGTACATGTCAACGATGCCATCTATTCCATGGATGGTCGCGCCGGTGGGAAAGTCAGGCCCTTTCACATGCTTCATGTATTCTTCAAGAGAGATTTTGGGAATCTCATGGGAGCTTATCGAATCCTTCAGAATTGTATCGACATGCAGTCTAATCGCCCCCGCAACCTCCGAAAGGTTGTGCGGGGGTATCCTGGTAGCCATCCCTACTGCAATGCCATCGCTACCATTCAGAAGTAGATTTGGCAACCTTGCAGGAAGTACGGTCGGCTCCATCTCTGAATCGTCGAAGTTTGGCTGGAAGTCGACTATTTTCTTTTCAATATCCTCAAGCATGTGTTTAGAGATTTTATCAAGTCTACTCTCTGTATATCTCATCGCTGCCGGAGGGTCACCATCAATCGAACCGAAGTTTCCCTGCCCATCAACTAGGGGGTACCTCAGTGAGAAATCTTGCGCCATCCTGACCATAGTGTCATAGATCGACTGGTCCCCATGAGGATGGTACTTACCCATCACTTCTCCAACCGAACGTGCGGACTTGCTAAACTTCTTCTCGGACGTATGCCCGCCCTCATGCATACCGTATAGTACACGTCTATGGACAGGCTTCAACCCATCTCTAGCGTCAGGAAGGGCCCTTCCGATAATTACTGACATTGCATAGTTGATGTACGATGTCTTCATTTCCTCGTTCAAGGAATGATTGAGGATATTCTCATTGTTTTCTGGCGAATCTACTTCACCCTCTTCTTCAGATGTCAAGGTTGGTCACCTCCTTGGCATGCTTTTCTATGAATGACCTCCTATCAGGCACATCCTCGCCCATTAGTATCTCGAACAGCTCATCGGACTCCTCTGCATCCCTTACTGTAACTTTCAGCATCGTCCGAGTCATTGGATTCATCGTAGTTTCCCATAATTGCTCCGGATTCATCTCTCCAAGCCCCTTGTACCTCTGAATGCCTATTTTCGCATTTGGATTTCCGTCTTGTAGTTCTAGAGTCACTGAGTCTCTTTCTTCATCGGAGAAAACGTATTTGCTAACTCTTCCTTTTGTCAATTGGTAGAGAGGAGGCTGGGCGATGAAAACGTGTCCTTCCTCTATTGCAGGCCGCATGAATCTCCAGAGAAAAGTCAACATCAGAGTCCTAATGTGTGCTCCATCAATATCCGCGTCACACATTATGATGATCTTCGAATATCGGAGTTTACTAGTATCGAATGCCCCCTCCTCCT
>JAPOKZ010000096.1:0-2471 GCA_029977385.1 Methanobacteriota archaeon | reverse complement strand
GCTGAAACAGGGCCGAGGAGTGCGCTCAGAGATGGGACGTGAGTATTCGCAATTTCTCTAATTGAGTCCTCGAGCTGGTCTAGAATCTCTGAAGACCTAGTCACTGCATTAGCGTGAGCGATCATTGATGACCACTCAGAGTCGGACGGGAGATGCTTCGGGGGATTTACTCCTAGCTTATCTGAAGCCTCTGAGATTGTTGTTGAGGAAGATATTGCCGCAGGTATTTCATTTCTCTGGGAGTCGAGGTTGGCTTCAGTGATGAAGAGGCCTGCCCATTCAACACATCTAGCCTCGGATGTTGTCCAGGATGATCTTAGTTCCTGTGTTGCTGAGACAAGCATATCTAGCCTCCTATCCAAATTTCCTGATGAGTCCGCGACACCGACTTTCGCCAATTCCAAGGTAGCCCTCTCGAAAACTCTCTCTGAATCTTCAATCACTGGCCAATCAGGATCAGATAGAGCGCCCATTTCATCGACTATTGCATCTGGAAAACGCTCAGAAAGGGTTGAGACTTCTGGAAGAATTCTACCACTCTGTATAATCATCAGTCTCTTTGATAGGCCTGTAGGAGTTATTGGACCGTCCCATTCCAGCTCATCCACTATATTCCCATCATTGTCAACGACCCTTGCCAATCTCCAATCGAAGTGGATTTTCATAGGTGTCCCAATAGGTTCAGTGGCTTGAACGGTGCGGGTATGTACTATATTTTAGACGAATAAGTTGAATAGTCGGGAGGTCCAGCAATGCTCGGTTCTCGTTTATAGGACAATGGTGGTAGAGATGTTTTGTCCGACGTGTGGCTCACTTAGTTATCCCGATGAACGCGGTTGGATCAAGTGCCCAGATTACAAATGTGGGTATGAGGGTCCTCTTTCTGGAGAGGATGGTAAAGGAGCAGAATTTACTGATCCAATGACAGGTGAAACAATCGATCTTTCCAAGACCATGGCTTCTACCGACTCTAAGTCACTCAAGCATCTTACTGAGGTTGTGGAAGAGGACGGACCGAGAGGGACTCTGAGAGTGGGAGACTATCTGTGTCCGAAATGTGATGGGGATAGGACGTACGTTGAGCTCAGGCAGACTAGGTCCTCAGACGAGCCAGAGACAAAGATTTGCACTTGCGACGACTGCGGCCATCGTTGGAGGGAATACCAGTAAATTCAGCAGGCTTTAGGCCAATAATCATCAAGAGCCTCCGGCAGTTAAGACATAAATTGAGGTGTACACGTGCTAAGAATTACAGCCAAGCAGCAATTGATGCGGGAAATCGTAGATATCCTGTCAGTTCTTACATCAGAAGCAAAATTGGTGTGGGGGGAAAAGGGGCTCAGTATATCGGTTGTCGATGGTTCTCATGTAGCCCTTCTTTCTGCAACAATTGCCGATGAGTGCTTCGAGACATACGAGGTAGAGCCGGTGGAGATAGGGCTAGACCTTCAGAAAATGCGCGATCTACTTACTCTAGCTGGGCCTAGTGATTTGGTTGAGATGGATTATGATGACGCGGTGGGAGCGATTAACGTTAGAGTAGGTGAAGTTCTGATGATTCTGAGAGGCATCGATACTAGCACTATGGATAATCCCAATCAGCCAAATCTGGAATTCAAGTCAAAGGCTACAATAGACTCGGAGAAGCTTTCGAGAGCTCTGAGGGCTGCTAAGTTTGTTGGAGGAGAAGTTGACCTAAGCATGGATAAGAATCAACTTGCTGTTTCAGTAACTGTCGAGGCCGGGGAGGGAGTTAACGTGAAGTTTGAATCGGGAGAGTTGAGCGAACTTGTCTGTGCTTCCCCTACACACTCGACTTATTCCCTGCAATATCTTGGAGAGTTGACCAAGAAGCTAGCTGGAGGATTCACCAACGAGGTTTCTCTTGAGTTTGAAGAGAAGTACCCATTGAGGCTGACATGGATGAGTAACGATGGCGGTGCCAGATGGACTTACTTCCTAGCCCCTAGAATAGTCAATGACTGACCCGTGAACTCATCAATCACCTCCTCTCCGGGCTTCTTGTGCCAAGCAGAGTTTGTGTGATCATACCCACGGTAAGTAACTCAGGCGAGTTGGCACTAGCCCTTGACGGGCTGGCTAATCAGACCTATGGAGACATGGAGGTAGTTGTTGTTGGCCCCAAGGATGACGGGGGCAGAGTGGAGGCTGAAAGTAGAGGATTCAGATTTATTGATGACAGGGGGGCCCATAATAGAGCAGACGCATGCAATGTAGCAATAGAAGAGACCGATTCTGATCTTGTTTTCTTCACCGATGATGATGTGTTCGTACCCAGTGATTGGGTCGAAAAACTGGAGAGGTGGTTCGATAGACCGGAAGTTGCAGGAGTCGGGGGGCCTAATTTTGCACCCGTAGAGGAGTCTTCCTTCTGGCAGAGGACGATTGACGTAGCTTTCTGTAATAAATTTCTAACCGCTGGAACAAATTACGGCAAGAGGGCAATGACG